>NZ_LBFC01000022.1 GCF_001990485.1 Thermosipho affectus
GATGAATTAATCGAAAATATTTCTAAACTTAACTAAAAAAGGGGGGGTATTATGTTAAACGAAAAAATGGTTCAGGCTTTGAATAATCAAGTAAATGAGGAATTTTATTCGGCGTATTTATACCTTTCTATGGCAGCATATTTTGAAAATATTGGATTAAAGGGGTTTGCAAATTGGATGAGGATTCAAGCAATGGAAGAAAGGGATCATGCTATGAAAATATTTGAGTATCTTGCAAGACAGGGTGCAAAAATTAAATTGGTGACAATAAATGAGCCACCACAAGATTTTGGAGGTATAAAGGAAATTTTTGAAGAAGTTCTTAAACATGAACAACATATTACTTCTAAAATAAATGAATTGGTTGATTTAGCAGAAAGTTTGAAAGATAGGGCTACTTTTAATTTTTTGCAATGGTTTGTTGATGAGCAAGTAGAAGAGGAAGAAAATGCAAATGATATTCTAAGCCAATTAGAATTAATTGGTGATAATAAAAACGCACTTTTCATGCTTGACAAGGAACTTGCTCAAAGGGTTTACACACCAATTGTTGCGGAGTGATATTATGAACAAAGAGAAGATAATTGAAGTATTAAAATATGAAGGAAGACCTATGAAAACTGGAGAAATTGCCGAAAAATTAGGAGTAGATACCAAACTTGTAAGTAAATTAATTAAAGATTTGAAAAACGAAGGTAAGGTGGAAAGTCCAAAGAGGTGTTATTATTCAATTAAGGAGGGAGAATCATGACAAAAAGAGGGCAAATATACAAATGTGAAAAATGTGGAAATATTGTTGAAGTTTTACACGAGGGTGCTGGAACACTTGTTTGCTGTGGAGAACCAATGAAACTTTTAGAGGAGAAGACGGCAGATTCTACTCAAGAAAAACATGTTCCGTTTATTGAAGAAATCGAAGATGGTTATAAGGTTAGAGTTGGAGAAAATGCAATGCATCCTATGGAAGAAAAACACTATATAGAATGGATAGAACTAACAGTGGATGGAGTTGTTTACAAAAAATTTTTGAAACCTGGTGATAAACCTGAAGCAATTTTTGAGGTGAAGAAGGGAAGTAAGGTTTCAGCAAGAGAGTATTGTAATATACATGGACTTTGGAGAAAGTAACCCGGGGATAAACCCCGGGTTATTTAATTGTTCTCATTTAAATTATCCCATAATTCTTTGATTTCTCTTTCATATTTTTTGAAGAGCTCTAATATTTTTGGGTTAAAATCATCAGGTGATGTTCTCCCATCACCTTTTATTATTATTTCTAATGCTTTTTCGTGTGAAAGAGCAGCTTTATATGGTCGTTTAGAACGTAGTGCGTCATAGACATCTATTATGTTAACTATTTGTGCTTCTATTGGTATTTCATCTCCCTTTAAGCCATATGGATAACCCTTTCCGTTGTATTTTTCATGATGATATAGTGCAATTTTTTTTGCTGTCTCAAGTCTTGGATCGCCATTTAATATCTCTGCACCCCATATTGTGTGTTTCTTCATTATTTCCCATTCTTCTTTTGAAAGAGGGCCAGGTTTTGATAGTATTTTTGGGGGGACTTTTATTTTACCTATATCATGCAATGGTGAATAAAGGTAAACTTTTCTAACAAGGGTTTTTGGCAATTGCAATTTTTTTGCTAGAAATTCAGATAGTATTTGTACTCTTTTTATATGATTTCCTGTAGTTTCGTCAAATCCTTCTACTATGTTTGACATTTTTTCTATAAATAATTCATAGGTTGATTCAAGTTCACCAGAATATCTTTCAATTTCACTGTATGCATCAAGCAGTTCTTCGTTTGTTGATTTAAGTTCTTGAAAATTTGCTTCAATAATGGAAATCATATCTGCTACTTCATTGATTAGAAAATCTATTTCTTTTATATTTGATGAAATTTTTGAAGAGTTAAATGTTTGGTTTGTAAGATAATTTTTAGTTTCATTTACTAGGTTTTTAATAGGTGTTGCTATTGATTCTTTAAGTTCTCTTTCAATATTTTTATGGACGGTCTTTGCAAGTAAAAAGATGAGAAGTATACTAAATATAGAAGTAAAATAATATGGCAAAAGTTCTAAAAATAAATTTTTATAACTGACAAAATATACATCACCGCGAGCTTCTTTGGATACTATTAGATAATTTTTATAAATGTAATTACCCTTTTTTATGGCAAAATCAAATTTCTTTCCAATATTTTCTGGAGTTCCATAAAGAATTGTGTTGTCATTTTTTGAGATTAACAGTGCGTTCTTGCTTAAAGTTTTTAAAAATTTTGGATTTAAATCTATTCCAATTACACCTGAAATGTTTTTTCCTTCCACGTATTTTGAAACGGTAATTACAATTTCTTTTGTAATTTTGTCAACATAAGGTTCAGTAATTTGAACTTTATCTTTTTTATTTATTGCAGATACGAACCAAGGTCTGTTTTTTGGATTTTCATTTTCTATCGAAGAGTTATGTGGATATATAATAAGATTTTTCTGATCAGTTGAGAAGTATATATATGAAATTTCTTTTGAAAATTTTTTGTATATATTTTTTAAAGCATTTTCTAATTTCTTTTGATCATCTACAAGTTGTGGGTCAAGAGAAATAAATTGTAGAATGTTTTCAAGGTTAAAAAATAAGTTGTTCCATCTTTCTGTGGATCTTTCAAGCTGAATGAATGCTTCTATTGATATAGAACGAAATCCCAAAAAAACAAAGAATATTCCAGAGACTATTGCAATAACGATGAATGGAATGATGAGATGTTTGTTAATTTTTCTTTTAAAAAAGTCATTTAAATTCAAATTATCACCCCATTACTCTTTTACATTAGTATTTTAACATGATTTTGTGAATTTTATAAGTGAAAAGAATGGTATAATTAAAATAGTAAAAGTGTGCGGAGGTGAATTTGTGCCAAGAAGACTTGGAAGAAGAGGAAGAGGATTTGTGTTAGGTGATTTTTTAACGGCAAGTTTGCTTTTATTGTTGAAAGAGAAACCTTCTCATGGTTATGAACTTGTACAAAGACTTTTTGAATCTAAATTTTATAATTTCAGGCATGATCCAGGTGTCATATATAATATATTGAGGAAATTGGAAATAAATGGGTTTATAACATATGATTTAGAAGAAGGAGATGGTCCATTTAGAAAGGTGTATAAGATTACAAAAGAAGGAGAAAAGTATCTAATGTTGATTAAAAGTGAAATAGAGAGCCTGAGCGAACAATTGGAAAATTTTTTGGATGAATTTTACAAAATGGAAGAAAGTTAATCTATTAGAGAGTATAACTTTACTTAATGAAAACTTTAAAGGATAGATAATTAGACAAAAAATGAAAAAAACAAACGAGTTTTTAGGAAATTTTAATAATTAGGTGTTATACTATTGTTACCCAACTAGTAATAGGAAAGGTCAGAGAAAATGTACATATGAAGTATGCGGTATTAAAAGAAACTTATTTTTATCGATGTAGTTATATATGAAAAATATGTAAAAACAGTTGTTATTGTATTAGGAAATTTTTTTTATTTGAAAGTAGAAATGTTTATAATGTACAATTGGCGTTGGTATGGAATAGAACTATAATGAAATAAAAATTCTAAAGAAAACGAGTTTTTTAAAATACTGAATGAAAAATTAGCAAAGGGTGAAACAAGAAAAAGGCAATATTCAAGAAAGAGAAGACTTATTTTAATGAATTAAAGGAAAGTTGAAATATGATGTTAATATGATTGTTATTGCTAGGAGTTTTAATTTGGTGTTTTATAAAAAATTCCGATGTGTTGAAAGAATTAGATAATTTTCAAAATAATAGTGGTGGTGCAAAGAAAAAGGCTTTAGAAATATTAAATGAAAAATTTATTAGTGGAGAAATCACAGAAAAATATCTTAGAAAGAAAAAACTTATCGAAAAAAATTGAAAATAAGATTTGTTATATATATGAAAATGTATTATTAAAAAATTTCAATGTATTAAATCCCTTCTTTTTTTAAAGAAGGGATTTTGTTGTGATATAATATATCTAGAATTACATTATTTTGGAGGGAATGAAATGCCTGGTAAGATAACAGTAATTACTGGACCTATGTATTCTGGTAAAACAACGGAACTTTTGTCCTTTGTTGAGATTTATAATATTGGGAGAAAAAAGACAAAGGTTTTTAAACCAGCTATTGATAATAGATATGGAGAAGATATAGTATCAACTCATACGGGTTTTAAAGTTAAAGCATTTAAAGTTGATAAGTCCAAAGAAATATACAAATATATTGATGAGACGGTAAGTGCAATTTTCATTGATGAGGTGCAGTTTTTTGATATTGAATTAATTGATCTTGTAAAAGATTTGGTTTTTAAAGGTATAGATGTTTATTGTGCAGGATTAGACATTTCTTATCTTGAAAATCCATTTGAAGTTACAGCAAAGCTTTTAGCTATTGCAGATGAGGTTATAAAGAAAAAGGCAGTGTGCGAGAAATGTGGAGAACATAGAGCCACATATTCATACAAAATAGTTCCAGATGGTGGAGAAATAGATATTGGTGGTAAGGAAAAATACATAGCAATTTGTAGAGAATGTTTGCATAAGTTAAAAAATGGGAGGTGATGGTGTGAGGAAGATTTTTGTTTTATTTTTGTTTGTTTTTATGGTTTTAAGTTTTTCAGTTCAGTTGGTTATTTTACATACCAGTGATTTGCATGGAAACATTTTACCAATTAGTTATGCTACAAACAAGCCTTCTGATGTGGGACTTGCAAAAATTGCAACTCTAGTAAAGCAAATGAGAAAGGAATGTGGGAATGTTATTTTGATCGATTCTGGAGATTTAATACAAGGTACTCCATTGGAATACTATCATGCAAGAATTGACAACAAACCTATTGATCCTATGATTTTAGTCATGAACAAATTGGGATACTCTGCATGGACATTGGGAAATCATGAATTTAACTATGGATTGAATATTTTGAACAAGGCGGTTTCAGAGGCACAATTTCCGGCATTGAGTGCAAATATATTAGATGAAAATGGAAATCCCGTGTTTAAGCCTTATCATATAGTTAATGTAGGTGGAATAAAAGTTGGAATTTTAGGTTTGACTACAAAATTTATCCCGAATTGGGAGGATCCAAAGAATATAAAAGGATTAAAATTTGAAGATCCTGTGAAAGTTGCAAAGAAGTATGTAAAAGAATTAAGGGATAAAGTGGATGTTATTGTCGTAGCATACCACGGAGGATTAGAAAGAGATCCAGAAACAGGAAACCCAACTGAGGAATTGACAGGTGAAAATCAAGGGTATCAACTTTTACAAGAAGTAAATGGGATTGATGTGTTATTGCTTGGACACCAACACAGAACAATTGCTACAAAAATAAATGGTGTACCAGTATCAATGCCATCAAAATGGGGAAAATACCTTGGAAAGATTGTTTTAAATTTAGAAAAAGTTAATGGAAAGTGGAAGATTATTGATAGTTCTGTGGAAGAAATACCTGTAAAAGGCGTTGAAGCTGATAATGAAGTTGTTGCTATGGCAAAGCCATATGAAGAAAAAGTTCAAGCATGGCTCGATCAACCTGTAGGTTACGCTAAAGGAGATTTTTGGATTTATGATCCATTATTTGCAAGACTACAGGATAATAGTTTAATTGAATTCGTTAATAAAGTTCAAATGTACTACAGTAAGGCTAAAATTTCTTCGACAGCTTTGTTCAATAACGACATAAAAGGTTGGAAAAGTGGACCAATAACATTAAGGGATATAAATGCCGTATACATTTATCCTAATACATTAAAGGTTATAAAAGTTACAGGAAAAGATATAAAGGAAGCTTTGGAAAAAAGTGCGGATTATTTTGCTTTTAATAATTTTAAAGTTTCTGTTAATAAAACTTGGGTTGAGCCAAAACCAAGACATTACAACTATGATATGTGGGAAGGTATAAGTTATAAGATAGTGCTAAATAATCCTTCAGGAAATAGAATAATTGATTTAATGTTTGAAGGGGAACCTATCGAAATGGACAAAGAATATGAAATTGTGTTAAACAATTATAGAGCTGGTGGTGGCGGGGGATATACAATGTTTAAAGGAAAACCAGTTGTCAGAGAGGTAATGATGGAAGTATCAGAATTAATGGCAGATTACGTCCTTAATAGAAAAGAAATAAAAGCGACAACCGATAATAACTGGGAAGCAGTTGTTAAATTTGAATATATAGTAAAACCAGGTGACAATCTTTGGAATATTGCAAAGAGATTTGGAATTTCGATAAAAGATTTAATAAGATGGAATAATATTAAGAATCCTTCAATATTAAGAGTAGGAGAAAAATTACTATACTATAAAAACTATATCGAAACTTTGCCACCTATAAAGGAAGTTTCAGGTTTTTAAAATCCAAGGGGATTTCCCCTTGGATTTTTTATAAACCCAATTCTTCCAAAACAAGGATAACTTTAATCCTTCCAGGATGTCTGTGGCCAGATTCTATGATTGTGTAGTAATTACATATTCTTTGAGCCGAGGCACAATTAATGCAATATCCTGTTTGTGTGCAAGGTGTATTTAAGTCTAGACGTTTGCTATTCATTGGGGATATGTATCTTATTCTTTCCCTTGCTTCTAACAGATTTGGGACAATTTTATTTACACTAGTTACCAAAATTACATTTTTTGGTCCGTATATTACAGCTGCTACTCTATTTCCATTTCCATCTAAAAGTGCTATTTCACCGTTTTCAGTTATTGCATTTGCACTACAAATGTAATAATCTGCAAAAAAAGCTTTTCTTTCTAATTCGTATTTTTCTTCTTTTGATTTAGCACTATATCTGTCATAAAAAATGTAATTCCCATTTCTTAGTGCATCTAATAGTTTGATTTGATTTAACGTTAGAGAGCCACCTGTGGCAACAGAAGAATTTTCTGGAATAAGTTCCAATACTTTTTTGAGTGCTTCATTTGTATCTTTGACTATGTATGCATCGTGACCTTTTTTATTCAAATTATCTGCAACTTTTCTTGCAAGTGAAAAGTATTTCCAAAGATAAAGATCCCTTCTCATTACTTTCACCTTCTTATTTTAAACTTCTTTCAATTTTAAAAGATAGCGCTTTAAAAGATAAAGTGATATCCACATCTTCCACGGGAAGTTTTGTTCTTAATTTTATTGGTGCAAAATTTATTAATCCTTTTACACCTAATTCTTCGAGCTTTTCAACCACTAATTGAGCGGCATTTTCGGGAACGGCAATCACAGCAATTTCTACGATATTTTTTTTGAAAAATTCTTCGATTTCAGAAATGTGTTTGATTTGAAGTTTTCCAATCTTTTTTCCAACCTTTGATCTGTCAGCATCAAATATTCCAATTATATTGAATTTTTCTTTTTTTAAACCTTCATAACTTACAAGTGCACTTCCTATATTTCCTGCTCCTATTACAACTACATTCCAAATTTTATTAACACCTATTATTTTTTCAAGACTATTCATCAGTTCGTATGTGTTATATCCCACACCTCTTTTTCCAAACTCTCCAAAGTATGAAAGATCTTTCCTTACTTGACTTGATTTAATTCCTAGTCTTTCCGCAATGTCTTTTGATGCGACAAACTCAATGCCTTCTTCGTATAGCCTGTTTAAACATCTATAGTAAAGGCCTAGTCTTTTTACAACTGGTTTTGGTATTTTCTTTTCCATCTTTTTCCTCCTTTCAATTTTGTGAAGATAGTCACAATAAATTATACTATATTTTTCACAAATAATTCAAGGGGGGATTGATAGAAATAATACTGGAAATTTTCGTTTTGTTTGTTTTTTTGATATTTGGAAATATTGTTTAAAAATAAAAAAAATTTATCTATATAGAATAATTTGAATCTATTTTTGTGATTTGAATAATTTCAATTTTATGTTAAAATACACTTAGAAAGTGGACATTATAACTCGGGATTTAATAACGAATTCAAATTTATTATTCTTTATAAAGGAGGGAACGTTATGAGCTTGTCGACCTTTTTTGTGACCTATTTCACATGGATATTACTAACAGGTTATAGTAATGTTTCAGAACTTATTGTCGGTTTTTTTGTATCGCTTGTTATTTCCATGATATTTAAAAAGTATTATGGAATAAAATTTGACAAGTTATTTTTAGTAAGATTTGTGAAATTTGTGTTAATATATCTTCCTGTTTTTATATGGGAGATGATAAAGGCGAATTTTGATGTAGCTGTACGTGTTTTAAATCCTAAACTTCCTATTAATCCCGGATTTGTTAAGCTTAACACAAATTTAACAAAAGATAGTTCAAAGTTTGCGCTTGCAAACTCTATAACTTTAACTCCAGGTACTTTAACATTAGATGTTAAAGAAGATGTCCTCTATGTTCATTGGATTGACGTTAAAACTACAGAAGAAGGAGAAAAGAAAAAATACATTTCGGAAAAATTTGAAAAAATTCTAAAGGGGGTATTTGAATGATTTTCTTACAATACATTTATTTTGTGCTTGTGGGTTTTGGAGCCTTATTATCTTTTTTAAGAATCTTATTTGGACCTACAAGTGCAGACAGAGTTGCCGCCCTTGATACTTTAAACGTAGTTTTAACTGGAACAATAGTTTTTTTGGCATTGATTTTTAACAATGGATTGTATCTTGACATAGCACTGGTTTATGGCTTGTTATCTTTTGTTGAAACTGTAGTTATTGCACGATATTTGGAGGGGAAAAAATGATTATAGTGGGATATATACTGATTGTAATTGGTGCGTTTTTTTATTTTTTGGGAGGACTTGGGATTTTTAGGATGCCTGATGTTTACAATAGGCTTCAAGCTGGTACCAAAGCTACTACTTTGGGTTCGTTTTCTGTTGTATTAGGTGTGGGGCTTGTTGATATTGATTATTTACCAAAAGCTTTATTGATAATAGCATTTATTGCTTTGACTAACCCTGTCGGGAGTTCAGTTTTAGCTAGAGCAGCGTATTTGAAAGGGATTAAACCTACGGAAAAAACTATAGTTGATGAATACAAAGGTGGTGGAGAAGAATGACAATCATCACTATTTTTGTAGGGGTCTTGATGATTATGTCAGGAATTTATGCAGTAGAGGCAAAAAAAATACTTGATTCTTTTATAGCACTTTCGCTTTTGAGCTTGTTGTCTGTGTTTTTGTTTGTAATTATGAAAGCTCCAGATGTTGCTATTACAGAAGCATCGGTGGGGGCCGGCTTGACAACAGCAGTATTAATTTTAGCTTTGAGAAGAATAGGTGGTGAGAAAAAATGAGAAGATTTTTTTCCGTTTTAATAGTATTAGGTTTGATTTTGTTCTTATCAAATTCTTTATCTATTCTTCCAAAATATGGACAGGCAAAAATTTCTAAAGTTTCGGATGCTTATATAAATAAAAGTGTGAATAGTGAAAAAAGAGAGGTTAAGTTTGGTGAAACTAAGGATTTGGAAGATGGTGCCGCAAATGTTGTAACTTCAATAGTGGTTGATTACAGATCTTTTGATACTTTAGGTGAAGTTACGGTACTTTTCACTTCGGCATTAGGTGTGGGTTTTGTTTTACATGGGATTAGAAGAAAAAAATATGGAAGAATGCCCAATTTTGTTTTGAGGGTATCTGTGGGGATTTTATTACCACTAATACTTTTGTTTGGAACTTATGTATTTATTCACGGTCATCTTACACCTGGTGGAGGATTTCCAGGTGGAACGATAATAGCTGTGGGAATACTTTTATTGTATTTATCAAACGAAGAATTTTCTCTTTCAAAAACATCCAAATTTGTCGAAGGCTTTGCGGGAAGTCTATACGTAATTTTGGGATTAATTGGATTGGCCGTAGGAGGAGTGTTTCTTGTTAATTTCCTTCCAACAGGAGTAATAGGTACTTTGTTTAGTGCTGGTATTATACCAATTGTATATATTTTAATTGGATTTAAGGTTGGAGCGGAATTATCTGGAGTAATTTCCGATATGTACAGGGAGGGATGATAATGGTCTATTATATTGCTTTTGTTTTAATAGGAATAGGTATATACGGAATCTTAACTCAAAAAAATTTGTTTAAATTTTTAGTATCTTTAACGATTATAGATACCGCGATAAATATATTTATAATTTCTCTTGGATATATTGAAGGAAAAGATGTACCAATATATTCTCAATATACCCCTGTTGCCAATTTTGTAGATCCATTACCACAAGCATTGGTACTTACAGCAATTGTAATTGGTGTTGGAACCCTTGCGCTTGGTGCATCTTTATTGATAAAAGTTTACGAAAAATATGAAACTTTAGAAGTTGAAGAAATCGCCACAAAGGAGGCGAAAGAATGACGGCGTTGCTTGTTGTTGTACCTTTACTTTCTGCATTTTTGTTTGTACCTTTTAAGGAAAAGGCAAAATATGTCCTGCCATTTATAGTTATTATTAACCTTTTTTTATTGATGAATTTTCCTGTTAATTCCACGGTGCAAATGGGAGGATGGAAGGCACCATTTGGAATTGTTTTAGTTTTAGATTCTGCAAGTTTTAACACACTTTTGGTTGTTAACATAATATTTTTAATTGTTTCGTTGATACCTCAAATTGCCAATGGTTTATCGATAGTAGTGTTGATTTTACTTTCTTCATTGAATGGAATAATTTTAACCGGTGATATTTTCAACTCATTTGTTTTCTTAGAAATAACAGCGGCTGGAGCTTACATTATTGCATCTTCAAAGAAAAATTATTATGGTGCGTATAAATATCTTATTGTTGGAAGTGTTGCAGGTGGATTTTATCTTTTAGGTGTTATATATGCATATATAGGAACAGGTTCTTTGAATTTTGCAGATATTTCGCTTAACATGAAAAGTTCATTTTTGCCTTATGTTACCCTTATGTTGTTTATAGGTTTGGCGGTTGAAAGCAAAATTTTACCATTAGCAGGTTGGATTCCAGACGTTTATGCTTCTGGATCTGCAATAACACCAACTATTTTGGCTACAAGTGTAACTTTCTCAATGTTTTACCTTTTAAGTAGGATATTTATCACAATCTTCAACGGTTATTTTTTGGATGTTTTGTATGTTTTTGGATTGATTACTTTGGTATTAGCTGAAATTGCCGCATTTAGACAGGAAAATCTTCTAAAAGCGCTTGCGTTTTCCTCTATAGCACAAGCGGGTTTAGTATTAAGTGTGCTTTCTCTCAATACATCTAACGCATTAACTGCTGCTTATTTTCATTTGTTGAATGATGCAACGTCAAAAATAATTTTGTTTGTTATTGGTGCAACCTTAATAGGAAGTTTTATGAATAACAAAACTGCAGGTATTTCCTTTAGTATTGCATCGTTTTCGTTAATTGGCTTTCCACTTTTTGCAGGATTTAGAAGTAAATTGTTAATTTTGCAAAGTGCATTTGAAAAAGGGGATTATTTGTTACCTGCGCTTTTGTTGTTTTCAACTATAATAGAAGCTGCATATTTGTTGAGGTGGAATATAAAGCTTTGGTATGGTAAGTATAAAAAAGATTCTAATATTTCATGGAATATTTTGTTAATTGCTTTGGTGTTATCTCTACTTTTAATCTATATAGGTATATGCCCTGAAATGTATCTAAAGATATCTGAAAACATATCACAAGGTATAATGAGCTCTCAGACGTATATTAATAACGTTTTAGGAGGGATGTAAATGATATCCTTAACTAATTTAATTTTGGTTTTTCTTTTTGGTTCAGTTGTAAGTTATCTGTTGACAAAATCTAACAGAGTTTTAGGTTCAATATTTAACTTTTTACTCACCGCGTATGCACTTTATGAAATTTGGAATTTAAATATAAATTATAGTGAAAAACTTTTTGGACTTTTTAACAATTTAGAAAGTACATTTAAAGTTACATATTTAGGGAAGTATTTTGCTTTAGTAAGTATGATTATAATTTCTTTTGTGGCATTTTTTATAATTGAATGGATTAAGAAAAAGGGTATTAAACCTGCCGCTTTTAACGCTTTTATGTTGATTATGATTTCTGGAGTTTTAGGGGTATTTTTTGCAAATGACTTGTTAACTCTTTACATTTTTTGGGAATTAGCCGTTTTGGGTTCATTTTTGATAGTTCCCATGGGAAAAGAAGATTCAAAAAAAGCAGCTGTAATTTATGCTGTGACAAGTGCCATTGGAAGTTACATGTACCTTTATGCAACCTTTGCAATTTTTAAGAGGTATGGTGTGCTTTCGTTTGAACAGGTATCTCAGCAATTAGTTAATGATTCGTCGTTGTTTAAATGGTTTATAATTTTATTTATTGCAAGTGCTGGTATAGCAAAAAGTGGAATTTTTCCACTCCATACTTGGCTTAGAATTACCCACGGTAACGCTCCAGATGCGTTTAGTGCAGTCTTATCTGGGCAATTGGTAAAAATGGGATCTTATGTTTTGGCAATTGCAATATCTGTTTTTCCAACTGTTCAAATGTTTTCTTCATTTTATCATGGGATCCCACTACTTAATTACCTTTTAATTTGGCTTGGTAATATTTCAATATTAATTGGTACGTTTATGGCAATTAGGCAAAATGATATGAAACAACTAATTGCATTTTCATCTATTGCAAATGGTGGATACATCCTCGTGGGATTGGGAACTATGAATTCAATAGGTTATGCAGGTGGATTGTTTCATGTATTTAACCATGCAATAGCTGCTGCTATGATTTTCTTATCTTTTGCAGCAGTTGTGTATAGGACGGGAACTACGAAGATTGATGAAATGGGTGGATTAATTTGGAGAATGCCATGGACATTTGTTACATATCTTGTTGGAATAATTTCACTTGCGGGGATACCACCTACAAGCGGATTTATATCAAAGTGGATGATTTTTAGTGCGCTTGTCAACAAGGGTATGTTTATCACGTTGGCAATTACATTTATTGGAAGTGTCGGATCTTTTCTTTATGTTTTTAGACCATTAGCAGGTGTATTTTTGGGGCAGCTAAAGAGAAAACATGCGGATGTAAAAGAAGTCCCAGGTATTATGTTAATACCTATGTTGTTGTTTGTTGTTCTGGTACTTTTTATTGGAGTTTATCCAAAGCCAGTTTTAGATTATATAAGTTCAATAGAGAAAGTTCTTGGAATAAAACCTATTTCATACAGTGGATTTGAGATAGTAACTCCGTTGGGTAAGTGGAATACTTTAACAGTTTTTACAATGTTTGCAGTAGGTTTTATAATCGCAACAGTTTTGTATTTGATATTCCCAAGGGGAAAGAGGGTTGAATTAACTGATCAATATACTGGTGGGGATTACTTATACAATTATGACTTGTACCACTATGCGACAGGATTTTATAGGTTTATTGAACGATTGTACGATAGACATCCATCTTTTGAAAAATTGTATGGTATGTTAGCTGTGTTCTTTAGATCAATTGGTGATATTGTAACTGATTTGATTTATAAACCAAGTCCGAGTGGATACGTTTTTTGGATTTCTGTTGTAATCCTCATAATATATTGGGTGAGGTGGTAAGAGATGACAATATTAAAGGTAATTGCAGTTTTATTAACGGGATTTTTTGTTGGATTAACTCTAGAAGGAATTGCAAGGAAAATAATGGCCAGAGTACAAAGAAGGTATGGCCCGCCTTGGTATCAGAATTTTATAGATGTTTTCAAGGCTCTTTCAAAAAGAGGAATTTCTCATGGTTGGATTTTTGATTTTGGAATCTTAATGGCATTGGGAGGAGTTATTGCAACTTTAGCTTTTGTACCATTGGGGGATTTAGTTGCATTTCCTGGACTTGACAATATTTTTATAATAGTGTATTTGTTTGCAGTTGGAGCACTTGGAATGGCAATGGGAATGGTTGGTTCTGGGAATCCTAATGCTAGTATAGGGGTTGCAAGAGCTTTAACTCAAATGCTTGGTTATGAACTACCTTATTTAATTTCTATAGCAGGTGTTTTGTATTATTATAAAACCAGTTCTGTGTCTGGGTTGATGATGGCTCAGCAGGATACTTGGACTTTATTTAAAATGCCAATAGGTGGAATTGTTGCTTTTGTTTCGCTGCTTGGAATGCTGGGTAAAAAACCTTTTGATACACCTATTGCACCTGCTGAAATTGCGTCTGGTCCAATGGTGGAACTGTCTGCCAAATATATGGGACTTTTAATGTTAATGCATACTTTTTCGATATTCGTTGAAATAGGATTGTTTGTGGATATATTCCTTGGAGTAAGTAATTATTTTACATTTCTTTTGAAATTTACTATAGTTTGGATAATTGCAACATTAATTTCATCGGTTTTGCCAAGATTTAGAATAGAACAAGTTGTTAAATTTTATTGGAAAGTACCGTTAAGTTTAGCGTTTGTCCAGGTTTTATTTGTATTACTTGGTTGGGTATTTTAGGAGGTGAAAGAAATGGCCGTTGATGAAAGAAGTTTATGGGAAAAAATAGCAGATAAACTTAGAAGTAGATCATTGTGGATGCTACATTATTGTACAGGTTGTGGAGCTATGGAACTTCCTCCAACAATGACTTCAAGGTTTGATATGGAAAGATTTGGTATGGGACCAATGGCTACTCCAAGGCAGGCGGATATTTTGTTTATAACTGGATATTTAAGTGCTAAAACACTTAGAAGGGTTATTTATACTTATGAAAAAATGGCGGAACCTAGATATGTTATTGGATTTGGATCATGTACGTTAAACGGAGGTATATATTACGATTCATATGCTACAATAAACAGATTGGATTATTACATTCCCGTGGATTTGTATATTGCGGGTTGTATGCCAAGACCTGAAGCATTACTTGAAGCATTTAATGAACTTATGAGGATGATAAGAAGAGGAGAAGCAAATGGATGGAAAAAATACAAAGAAAATTATGAATGGTATAAACAGAATCAGATAAGATCCCTTGGGGAGGTGTTTGTACATGATGAATTCCATGAGTAATACAGTAGAGAAATTAAAAAGAATAGTTAATAATTTAGATATAACAAAGGTAGACGAGAGAGAAATAAAACTTGAATTACCAAATGAACAAGTTTTACCAACGCTTTTAGCTTTAAAAGAAGATGGATATTCACATTTATCTTTAATAACGGCAGTTGATTGGATAGATGAGGGAAAGTTTGAGCTTGTTTATATTCTCTATTCTTGGGACAATGGTGGAAAATTTTTGATTACAACAAAAATAAATAGGGATACTCCAAAATTTGTTACTGTAAAACACATGTGGCCTATTGCAAGATATTACGAAAGAGAGCTCCATGAGTTTTTTGGAATAAAGTTTGAGGGAAATAATGATATGAGGCCGCTTTTCTTAGAAATGTGGGATGACATGCCACCTTTAAGAAAGGATTTTGATCCATTTGAGTATTCGAAAAGGAAATTTCCAGATAGGGAATATCAAAAGGATGTCATTCATGAAGCTAAGATAATAAGAGGTGATATAGATGGGTGAAGTAAAGCTCTTTTTTGGTCCTAACCATCCGGGAATGCACGGTAATTTTAGTGTCCATATGTATGTTGAAGGGGATACTGTTGAAAAAGCAAGACCGTTACCTGGTTTTTTGCATAGAGGTTTTGAGAAGCTAATGGAAAGAAGACTTTGGTATCAGAATCTTGCATTAATCCCAAGGATTTGTGTGCCTGAACCAGATATTAATGAAGCATGTTATGCAATGGCTGTTGAAAAGATTGCAAAGATAGATGTTCCTGAAAGAGCCCAATGGATAAGGATGATTGTTTTAGAATTGGCAAGGATTGCAAGTCATTTAATGAGTTTTCCGGGTATTGGCGGCACTATTGGCCTTTATACAAGTTCATTTTGGGGAGTATCGGATAGAGATCGTATTTTAGATATTTTTGAAAGTTTAACTGGTGCAAGAGTTTATCATATGTACATAATACCCGGAGGAGTTAGAAAAGATTTAACTCCAAAGATACAAGATTTAATCTTTAATACTTTAAATTACATTGAAGAAAGATTGGGAGAATATGAAACTTTGATTTTTAAGAATAGGATAGTTCATACGAGATTAAAAGGAATAGCTTTATTAGATAAGGAAACAGCATTAGAGCTTGGTGTTACTGGAGTTGGCCTTAGAGCGACAGGAGTGCCGTATGATATTAGAAAAGTTGATTCTTATTTGTTCTACGATAAAGTTGATTTTGAAGTTCCTACAGCTACTGAAGGAGATGCATATGCAAGGGTATATCTTAAATATCTTGAGATATACCAAAGTATAAAAATAATTAGGCAATGTCTTGAAAAAATGCCAGAAGGAAAAATTAATGTTCCAATTAGTGAAGGTAACGCCCTTAGGTATAGAGTACCAAAAGGTCAAGCTTACGTGCATATAGAATCAACAAGAGGAGAGTATGGTTATTATATGGTTTCAGATGGAGGAGAAAAACCATATAGAGTAGCAGTACGTGGGGCTTCATATCCTCAAACATTTATAGGTATAGAAAAGTATTTGCCTGGAACAAGAATAGAAGATGTTCCAATTTGGCTTTCAACAATGGATGTTTGTGCTCCAGAGGTAGATAGATAAGGAGGGGACATAATGGCAAATAAATCAATTCCTAAAAAAGAGTTTTTTGCTCCTATAAAAGCGTGGAAATATATATTTAAAAAGCCAGTTACTATAAAAGTTCCTTATGTTAAAAGAGAGGCTGCAGAAAGATATAGGGGATTTCACATAAATGATTGGAATGAGTGTATTGGATGTGGAACATGTGCAAAGATATGTCCGACAGATGCCATTAGAATGGTTGAAGTTGATGATTTGCCACACGAATACGGTAAAAAACCCCAACGTCCTGTTATAGATTATGGAAGATGTTCATTCTGTGCGATGTGTGTGGATATATGTACTACAGGTTCACTAAAGATGACGAGAGAATATGTCCATGTTTCTCCAGAACCAGAAGATTTTATATTTGCGCCTACCGAAAAGGGAATCCATGGAATTGAGGATGTTCCTGTAGGATGGATTAGAGATGAAGGTTCTGATTTACTTGAACTTGAAAGAGTAGAAATGGAAATGATTGAAGGTGAGGGGCGTTCAAAATCTTTTATTGAATATGTGAAAGGATACAGCAAGGAGCAAGCCATGCATGA
Source organism: Thermosipho affectus (assembly GCF_001990485.1). Classification (NCBI taxonomy): domain Bacteria; kingdom Thermotogati; phylum Thermotogota; class Thermotogae; order Thermotogales; family Fervidobacteriaceae; genus Thermosipho; species Thermosipho affectus. Next base: position 17,173 of record NZ_LBFC01000022.1, read on the forward strand.
GGCGGCACGATGTGTCGAATGTGCTTTGTGTACGGATAGATGCCCTCAACATATGCAAATTCCAGAATACATAAAGGCAATATGGAGAGATGATTTAACAGATGCACTAAAATGGCTTCTAAAGGGAAATGAGGAAAATAATATGTTAGGTGCAAATCCATTTTCTGCAGTTTGTGGGAGAGTTTGTACGCACAAATGTGAAGAAGCTTGTTCTTTGGGAAATAGAGGAGAGGCTATAGCAATAAGATGGTTAAAGAGGTATATCGTTGATAACGTACCAGAATATGATAAAGTTTTAGAAGCTAGACCGGAAAATAAAGGTAAAAAAGTTGCAATTGTTGGTTCAGGGCCTGCAGGGCTTTCAGCTGCGTACTTTTTAGCAACTATGGGATATGATGTAGAAGTTTTCGAATCTTTATCAAGACCCGGTGGGGTAATGAGATACGGAATACCATCATACAGGTTGCCAGATGAGGCCCTTGACAAAGATATAGCTTTTATTCAAGCTTTAGGTGTAAAGATACACGTTGGTGTTTCTGTTGGAAAAGATATACCTCTACAAAAATTAAAAAACGAATTTGATGCGGTATTTGTATCAACAGGGTTTACTTTGGGACGTTCAACTGGAATTCCAGGAACGGAACATGAAGATGTAATTCAGGCATTACCTCTTTTAAGGGAAATTAGAGATTATCTTAGAGGAGAAGGACCAAAACCCAAGATCCCTAAAAGTTTAGTAGTAATAGGTGGAGGTAATGTGGCAATGGATGTTGCAAGATCTATGGCAAGGCTCCAGATAATGGAATACGGTAAAGTTGATGTAAAGGTAACGAGTTTGGAAAGAACATATGAGGAAATGCCTGCTGATATGGATGAAATAGAAGAAGGGGCTGAAGAAGGTGTAAAATTCTATCCGGGATGGGGTCCTGTAAGGATCGTTATTAAAAACGATAAAGTTAGGGGAATAGAATTAAAGAAGTGTTTACAGGTTTTTGATGAAAATAGAAGATTTAATCCTAAATTCGATGAGAATGAAAGACAGACATTAGAAGCTGAAATGGTTGTTGAAGCTATTGGTCAAGCACCGGATTATAGTTATCTTCCTGAAGATTTAAAAGAAAAATTGGAGTTTGTCAGAGGAAGAATTTTGACAAATGAATATAGACAGACATCTGTTAAATGGTTGTTTGCGGGAGGAGATATTGTAAATGGCCCGGATATTATACACGGTGTAGCAGATGGATATTGGGCAGCAAGGGGAATTGATGAATTTCTTACAAAGGGGGTAAAATAATGTCTATTGAAGATATTTTAAAGGTTGCGGAAAATTTTGAAATAGAGGGATTTAAGTTTTACAAAGAGAAAAAAGAAGAGGTAAAAAATAAGTTGGCAAGAGAAGTGTTGGAATTTTTACAAGAAATGGAAAAAGAGCATACGGAGTATATTAGAAAGATAAGGAAAGCCTTAGAAGAAGAAGAAGAAATACCAGTTGCACCTTTAGATACGACAAAAGATTTTTTTAATGAGAGACTTAGGGGCCAAAAGATAGAAGAAACACCATCTGAAGATGATATCAAAGATTTGTCAATTTTAAGAATGGCATTGTTAATAGAAAAAGATTTTGTAAATTATTATGATAAAGCTGCAGAAAGAGCAAAGGTAATGGAAGATAAGACGCTAGAAAGTATATTAATAAACTTAAGAGAATGGGAAAAGGGACATGTGAATTTAGTTAAAGAGCTTATCTTACAGATATTTGAGAAAAACAGATTGGATTTGGGATTTTATCCATTTTAAATAAAAAAGGCACCCATTTGGGTGCCTTTGTTTATAGATGAAAATGCAGTATAATAAAAGTGTACCATAACTTAATTTTTAAAGGAGTGGATAACATGCCAGAATTTTCTAATCCATTTTCAGGGTTAAAATCTGATAGAAAATTAACTCATGATGAATTGGTTAGAGCTATTCGTTATATGATTTCAGCTGAGTATGAAGCTATACAACTTTACATGCAGTTAGCAGAATCTACGGATAATGAACTTGCAAGGGAAGTATTAATAGATATAGCAAATGAAGAGAGAGTACATGCAGGTGAATTTTTAAGGTTATTAAAAGAACTTGAACCAGATGAAGAGAAGTATTACAACGAAGGAGCTATGGAAGTTGAAGAAGAAATAAAAAAGTTAAAGGGTAAACTTTAATCGTCTATATCTCTTAAAATTCTATTTGTACTAAAGTTTACTTTTGTCAATAAAGAAGGATTTTTGTTTATTATTTGCTTGATACCTATGTCATTTTCAAGTTTAAAAATTTCATCGAAAAGTGATTTGTGTACAAAAGTTGGAAAACCCTTCTTGTTGTTAAAAAATGGAGCAATAATTAAGTGTCTTCCATTACAGTATTTTTTGAGTGTCTTTATATCTTCTTTTTTTATAAACGGCATATCTGCTAGGAAAATAGCAACATATTCGGGGAGAATGTTTGTGCTTTTTATTTCTTTTATTGCTAATTTGATCGATGTACTGATACCTTCTTTGTAATTTTTGTTTTTAAGAATAAAAAAATTGTCTGGAACCACAAAATTGTCCTTTATAAAATTCCATAAAGGATTAACAACTATGTAATTTTTATCGAAATTGCAACTTTTTACTAGGTTTATTACCATTTGAAGCATGAATTTATCACCAATAGTATGTAGCAATTTTATGCCGTTTTTATACCTTTTTCCTTCACCTGCAGCTAAAATAATTGAATATATGCTTTTTTGCATTTTTATCCCCTTTAAATATTATATCATATAAAAAATCTCTCTGCAGATGCAGAGAGATTTGTTTAATATCCTCTTCCCCTTCCATGTCCTAAACCTCTTCCAAAGCCGCGATGGCCCATTCCTTTTCCCATACCTCTAAGTGAGGGGTTTTCATAGTTTGGTCGAATTGCGTTTTTGGGACATTTTTCCATACATAAGCCGCATCTTGTACAAATGTTGTTGTTTATAAAAGGATAGCCATCATCTTGGATGAAGATAGCATTTTCCACAGGACACACATTGACACAGACCTTACATTTTACACAATCTTCTTTCTTTACCCATGGCATATTATCACCCCTGTAATTGCATTTTAACTAATTCCAACGCTTTACTTACTTCGGGTGTATCCACTGTAATTGGTATGTATCCAAGTTCTTTAAGTCTTTTTTTGGAACTTTTTCCCATAGATATTCCTACCCATACTTTGCAATCTCCTAAAAATTCAAGAATTTCATCCACTTTTGCATGTAAGTGGGTTTCTGCATATGGATTTTTCCTTTCTTCTTTTTTTATAAAATTTGTTCCATCAAATTCGTAAATCAAATAAGTATTAGAGTGCCCAAAATGTTCTGGGTTCATTGTTTTTCCATCTGCTGTTCCTATTGCAACCAACATAATATCACCTTAATTTGTTGCGCTTTCTGTTTTTTCTAGTTTTCCATTCTTGAAATTTTCAATTGTATTTTTTACTGTGTCTTTTTGTGTTATATAAACATCTATTTTTGCAGCTTTAAGGACATCAAAAGCGTTCTTTCCCACACTTTGGGAAATTAATACTTTAACGCCTTTGTTTACAAGCATTTGGGAGACTTTTGGACCTTTACCATGTGCTTCTGATGAGTCGTTTTCTATAACTTCTACTATTTCATCTTTTTCAGTATCGTAAATGATAATATACTCGGCCCTTGCGTACCTATCGTTGATCATTGAATCAAGAGTTTTACCTTCAGATGGAATTGCTATTTTCATACTTTCTCCTCCTTTTTTATGATTTTAATTAATTTTTTGTATATTTCCATTATTGCCTTTGCCGCTTTACTATCTTTAAATATAACTATAGGTTTACTTTCAAGGATTGCGTTTTCTACAGTTTCGTCAAATGGAATTTTTCCCAGTATTGGTATGTTTTCTTTTTGACAAAAACTTTCTATTTCTTTTGAAATTTTTTCATTAATGTCGTATTTGTTAATTACAATTGCAAAATCTCTTTTAAAATGCCTAACGGTATCTATGATCCTTTTTAAATCATGTATACCACTTGAAGTAGGTTCTGTTACAATTATGACGAAATATGTGGCGGCGATTGATGAAGTTGCTGGACAACCAATGCCAGGTGCTCCATCGATTAAAACTATTTCTTTTTTTAGACTTTTAGCCTTTTCAATTGCTAATTTTCTAACCTCTGCAACCAATCCTCCTGAAGTTTCTTCACCTGGAGTTAAATTTCCATGGACTATATTTTTTGTTTCTGAGGTAGAATAATAAAATTTACCAGATAATGATTCTTCCAATTTAATGGCATTTTGTGGGCATGAAATTACACACGCATTACAACCTTCACAGGCATATGGATCAACTTTATATGAACCATCAAATACAATTGCTTCAAATCTGCATATTTTTTTGCATATCCCACAATTATTGCATTTTTCGTGATCAATTATTGCTTTTTTTCCTCCGTAGTATTCATGTTTTTCTAATACCTTTGAATTAAACATTAGGTTTAAATTTGCCGCATCTACGTCACAATCTGCTAGAATTGCATTGTCAAATAAAATTCCAAGTGAAGAACTTAATGTTGTTTTACCGGTTCCACCTTTACCACTAACTATTGCTATTTGTTTCATTTTACCAGCTCCTTTATTGTTTCATAAACTGCTATGAATTTTTCTTGATAATCCGGAAAATATTCAGTAAATAATTTTCCTTCGGAGTAGATTTTGGCGATTTTCCTTTCAAAAGGAACTCTCATTAAAATTGGTATTCCTTTTTCTGCAGCAAAGTCATCAATTATCTTTGTTTTGGAACTATCACGATTTATTATAATGCCTGAAGGAATGTTCATTTCGCTAACAAGTTCGAAAGCAAGCTTTAAATCGTGCAATCCAAAGGTAGTAGGTTCTGTAACGAGAATTGCAAAGTCAACATTTCTTAGTGTTTCAACAACTGGACATGAACTTCCAGGTTGCGAATCAATTATTACAATTTCTGCACTGTTATCAATATGTTTTTTTAATTGTCTAATAATTTTGACACCAGAGGGCTCACCTATGTTTAACAATCCCATCCCAAATTTTAAATTTTCATTTATTTTTCCCAGCATTATTTTACCGATGCTTTTGGGATTTTCAGTTATGGCGTTTACAGGACATACCATTTTACACACTCCACAGCCATGACACAAGCTTTCAAAAACCATAGCTCCAGATTCAAAGACGGATATGGCTCCAAATTGACAGTTTTTTGAACATTCACCACATCTAATACATGTATTATTATCGACAACAGGAAGTAAAAGTTCTACATTTTCTTCGTGAGTAAATGAAATATCGAAAAAAATGTGATCATTTGGTTCTTCCACGTCTGTATCGAGTAATTGTACAGATTTTATTTTGGATAATGTCCATGCGAGGTTTGTTGAGATGGTTGTTTTACCAGTTCCACCTTTTCCGCTTAATATTGCAATCTTCATACGACACCCTCCTATATGCATTTTACATATACCTACTTTCATTATAATAATCAATGGTAAATGTGTCAAATTAATTTAATTTAACATTTATATTAAATAGCCCGTCTGAAAATAGACGGGCTACTTTTTTATTTGGATATAAAAACATTTTGTGCGGCTTTAATTAATGGGTAAGCTGTTGGCGCCGATGTTAGAAGAGGATGTGTACCAATTTGGGAAATGAATAATTCTGTAATACTTGTATTTTTTTGTATAGCTATTCCTATAACATTTATAAGTTCACCTGCGCTATCTCCGCCGACTACTTCTCCACCAATTATGACATCGGATTCTTTTGATACTATCAACTTTACGATTTGTTTATTTGCATTTGGGAGAGATCCAGGATGTTTGTCGACACCTTCGAAGTATCCTGTTTTGACATCAAAATTGTTTTTTAAGGCTTCTTCTTCGGTTAAACCTGCGGAGGCAAAAACCTTGTTTCCAATCTTTGTCGAAAAGATTCCTATGGTTCCAAGAAAACTTCTTACAGTTGAGAGTTTATACAAATTCATTCCTGCAATTCTTGCTTCAGAAGTTGCAGTTGAAGCAAGCATTATAGAAACACTTTTTCTTGTTATAAAGTCGACCTTTTGTGCACAGTCACCAATTGCAAATATATCTGGATCACTAGTACGCATATAACTATCAACTCTAATTGCATTGTATTTATTCAATTCTAATCCCATATTTTTTGCTAATTCAGAATTTGGGGTGTATCCTGTGGCAAAAATTACTGCATCTGCTTTTAAGATTTCATTATTTTCTAATTTTACCCCTTCAACTTTTCCTGAACCTGTAATTTCTGTGACTTTTGTGTTGGTTAATACTTTTATTCCCATACTTTCAAGTTCTTTTTGGGCTATATTTGCTATATCACTATCGAAGGCTTTACCCAAGATATGTGGCAAAATTTCAACAAGTGTAACATCTTTTCCAATGTGTGCTAATTGGTCAGATATCTCTACACCAATAAAGCCTGCACCTATAACTACTACTTTGTTCAATCCTTTTAACGCTTCTAACATTTTATCAAGGTATTCTTTGTTTTTTGGAACGTAAAATACGTTTTCTAAATCTTTACCTGGAATATTCGGGATAAATGGTTTTGATCCTGTTGCAAGTATTAGCTTTTCATACTCAAATTCGTTACCACTCTTTGTGAATATTTTCTTTTCCTTTCTGTCAATTTTTATTACCTCATCTTGTAAAAAGTCTATCCCTGCTTTTTCAATAGGAGCTAGTGGAATAATGTTTTTTTCCGTTGTTCCTAAAAATCCAAAAACGTATGGAATACCACATGGAACCATTGCATCTTTTTCTTTCCTAATCATTAGAAAGCTTTTGTCTGGATAACAACATTTTCCCGTTGTAGCCGCTACAATTCCCGCTGCACTTCCGCCTATTGTTATTACATTGTATTTTTGTTTCATATCAATCCCTCCTTAATTATCTAGGTGAATAAATTCACAATAAAAAGCGCCAAATACTCTTATGAAGACATTTTTGTTATATATATATTGCATATATATTCGATTTTATTATAGTATGTTGCCATATATATGTCAAGAACAATTATTCGAGTTCAAGCTTTGAAACTTTTGTGATGAATTTTTCTATAATATTTTTAATCTTTGTTAATTCCTTTTTATTTAATTTGAGTTGTTCAATTCCCTTGTTGGTTATATTGTAAACTTTTTTTGAAGGACCTTGAGCATTTGAATCCCATTTAGATATGATAAAACCTTCGTTTTCTAGTCTTGATAAAATTCTATATAAGTTTCCCATTTGGCCCAATCCAGCAAGTTCTATCCCGTATTCTGAGAGTCTATTTGCGATTTCATATCCATGGAGAGGAGTTTCTGCTATAATTAGCAATATAAATGGTTCTATAAAAGTTTTCCTGTATTTTCCTGCGCCTTTCATAATTACCTCCAATTTGTATTTTTTTCCAATTCAAGAAGATATTTTTTCCATTTCAAATCGCTATTAAATCCACCTATATTGTTTTTTCCAATTACTCTATGACATGGAATATATATTGGGAGCTGGTTTTTGTTCATAGCAAATCCTACTACTCTTGGGTTTACATCTAATTTTTTTGCAATTTCCCCATATGTCATTGTTTGACCATAGGGTATATTTTTAACAAAGTCCCAAATTTTTTTAAAAACTTTTCCTCCAGATATTTTTACATTAAAATCAAGTTTTTTTCTATTTCCATTTAGGTATTCAATTATCTGTTGAGTGAAAATATTATCCTGAGTTTCTTCTTCTTCTTCTTCTTCGATTTTGTTTGAAAGTTTGATTTTGGTTACTTTATTATCTTCAACGTATAAAATTATACTTCCAATTTCCACATTTACAAAGAATTTTTCCAAATTTTCTCCTCCATTTCCTATTTAATATTATATCACTTTTTGATGTGTGGTTTTTGTTATATAATATTATTATAAATGTCTTTTTAAGAGGTGATTTATATGTTGTTGGTTCCAAATCCTAAAGAATTAAAGATTAAAAATGGGTATTATGAAATAAAATCTGGTGGTTACATTTTTATTCCTACAAAATCACTTTTTGCGTCGGCAAATATGGTAAAAGAACTTCTAAATGAAAATGGTATAACCATTAATATTACGTTATACATGGGGAAAAAAGTTTTTATTTACTCGAAGATAGATAGAAATAAGATAAAAAAAAGAGATGGATATATTCTAGAAATCAATGAAGACGGAATTTTTATAGTTGCCAATAATAACGCAGGAATTCATAATGGGTTTATGACCTTTATGCAGATTGTGAAAAACTTTGAAAATAAAATACCTTTTCTTGAAATAAAAGATTGGCCAGATATTGAGAATAGGGCATTTATGCTTGATATAAGCAGGGATAAGGTACCTAAAATGGATTTTTTCTTTGAACTTATTGACCTATTAGCACAATTGAAGTACAATCAGCTTCAACTTTATATTGAACACACTTTTGCATATCAAAATCACGAAAGGGTTTGGAAAGGATATTCGCCATTAACTGCGGATGAAATCATAATTTTAGATAAATATTGTAAAGAACGTTTTATTGAATTAATCCCAAACCAGGCTTCTTTTGGACATATGGAAAAATGGTTGATACACAATGAGTACAGTTATATGGCTGAGACTTTTGAGTTTGACACACCCTGGGGAGAACATTATTCCAAACCTTTTACCCTTTCTCCTGCTGTAAAAGACACGATATTGTTTTTAGATTCGCTTTATAGCGAACTTTTACCTCATTTTTCTAGTAAGTATTTTAATATAAATGGAGATGAAACGTTTGATCTTTGTCAAGGAAAATCAAAAGTTTTATGTGAAAAATATGGAAAAGGTAAAGTTTATTTGGATTTTATTCTAAAGATACATAAATTGGTTAAAAAACATGGGAAAAGAATGATGATGTGGGCGGATATATTAAAATATCATCCAGAGCTTTTTGAAGAACTTCCCAAAGATGTAATTTATTTGATTTGGGGATATGAAAAAACACATGAATTTGACAGAGAATGCGAATTATTTAAGAGGTTTGATTTTTACGTTTGTCCTGGGACTTCTAGTTGGAATTCGTTTTTAGGGCGAGTTGAAAATGCAATTTTGAACATTAAAAATGCCGTGGAAAATGGGTTAAAATATAAAGCTAAAGGGATTATGTTAACTGATTGGGGAGATAATGGTCATTGGCAACATATTCCCATTTCATATCCCGGGATTTTTTATGCAAGTGCTTTATCTTGGGGATTCAATGAAAATAAAGATTTGGATGTTTTTGATTTTCTTAAGCTTTATTTTGGAAAGGAAACAGCAATTCTTTTGGTAGATATGGGAAATGCGTATAAATTAACAGGTGTTGATTTTCCAAATTCAACCATTTTTGCACTTGTTTATATTTATCCTGAAAAACTCAGATATGAGTTTTTAAAAGACCTTGATTTGGAAAAACTTTTAAATACAAAGAAATTTTTAGAGGAAAAGTATGAATTTACAAAACATGTGCATGATGAATTAATAAAGAAGGAGTTAAGAAATTCTATAAAATTTTCTATTTTATCTTTAGAAATAATAATAGCATTGAAGAAGTTAGCTATGAGAACTATAAGGGAACTTCCTAAAGTTACCAAGCAAGAATTTAAAATAAGATTGGAAAAGTTAATCAGTGAATTTAAGGAAATATGGTTATCAAGAAATAGAATAGGTGGGTTGAAATCTAGTGTGCAGAAATTAGAAAAAATAAAGAAGTTTTTTGAGTAGCGCACCTTTAAGGAGTGGTTTGTTTACAAAAAAATGAAGTATGGTATAATTGAATTAGTATTTTCTAAGTGGAGGTGAAGATTTATGGGGTGCGTAGTTTTATAAGAGATTTTATTGATACTATTAAGGCTATTGAAGAAGATAGAAAGGAGCTTTCCAAAAAAGATCCTTCCATTGAGAAAGTTTACCAAATTTTTTTGCATACCGGTTTTCAGGCATTGGTTCTTTACAGACTTTCACATCTTTTTTACAAATATGATTTAAAATTTCTTGCTTTTTTGGTTCATTATATTTCAAAAATTTTATTTTCTGCAGATATAAGTCCTGCTGCTTATATTGAACCTGGGGTTGTAATTGATCATGCTATAGGAGTTGTAATAGGATCTACTGCAACGGTTAGAACGGGGACTTTGATATATCATGGTGTTACACTTGGAGCTAGAAATATTCAAAAAGGTAAAAGACATCCTGATATTGGAAAAAATGTTTTAATAGGTGCAGGGGCAAAAATTTTAGGACCTGTAAAAATAGGTGATGACGCAAGGATAGGAGCTAATTCTGTTGTGCTTGCGGACATTCCAAGTGGAACAACTTTTGTAGGGGTGCCCGCAAAAAATGTGTATGAAAAAATTGAAAAAATAGAATGGATTATATAAAGGGAGGATAAAGTGTATGGTGGAAAGTACACATTTGATATATATTGAAAAGTTAAATCTTTTTGCAAAGTTAGAGAAAAGTAATTTAGGAGGTAGTATTAAGGATAGACCCGCATTTTTTATGTTAAAAGGAGCTTTGAAAGATGGGATAAAGACAAAATTAGTTGTTGAACCTACTAGTGGAAATACGGGAATTGCACTTGCTTGGATTGGGAAAAAATTAGGATTTGATGTAATACTTACAATGCCGGAAACTATGACAAAGGAAAGGATAGATTTGATGAAAGCTTTTGGAGCAGACGTTGTCTTAACACCGAGTGAAAAAGGCATGAAAGGGGCAATTGAGAAGGCAAAAGAAATTGTAAATGAAAAAGGAGCATATATGCCAAATCAATTTTCAAATAAATACAATGTTTTGGCACATAAATTAACAACTGGGCCGGAGATCTTACGACAAATGAAGTTTGATGTTGACGTGTTTGTTGCGGGTGTAGGAACTGGTGGAACTATAACAGGTGTTGGTACTGTGTTGAAAAGTATTTTTGGTGATAAAGTTAAGATTGTTGCTGTTGAGCCAGAAAGTTCAGCAGTTCTTTCTGGAAGACCTGCAGGAAAACATAAAATACAAGGTATTGGTGCAGGCTTTATACCAGATATTTTAGATTTAAATGTGATAGATGAAATAGTTACAGTTTCCGATGAAGAAGTGTTTGAGATGTTTGGTTACTTGAATAAAAATTTAGGATTAAATGTAGGAATTTCTTCTGCTGCCAATGCGTTGGTTGCTACAAGATATTCAAAGCTTGGAAGAGTGGTTACAGTTTTTCCAGATGATGTTAGTAAATATATTTCTATTTTAACTAATTTGTAACTTCTAAAGTGTTGACCTTTTGTTTTTTTCATGATATACTGATAGTGTAACCTTTAATTTGGTCCAGTGAGGCCAAAAAGGAGATGAGAAAATGTCTTTAATTTTAGTTTTTTTAGGAATTAAATATGAATATTGGCTTCTGCCGTTCTTACGGTAGAGGCCTTTTGTTTTTTAGGGGGTGTTAGTTTGGTTGTCATTGTTGCGGGAAGTAAGAGTGATTCTTATGTGGTTGATAAGGTAGTATCTATTTTGGATGAGTTTAAAGTGGAGTATGTGGTAAAGTATTTATCTGCTCATAGGACGCCAGAACTTTTGGATGAATTTATCAAAAAGTGTGAAAGAGATGGTGTAAAAGTTTATATTGCTATCGCAGGAGGGGCTGCGCATTTACCAGGGGTTATTGCTTCTAAAACTTTAAAGCCTGTCATAGGTGTTCCTGTGAAGTCGGAAGATTTAGGGGGATTAGATTCTTTACTTTCAGTTGTTCAAATGCCCAATGATATTCCAGTTGCAACTGTGGGGATTAACAGGGGGAAGAATGCGGCTATGCTTGCAGTTGAAATGTTAGCGTTAACCGACGAGGTTTTATCTAAAAAGTTAAAAGAATACCGCTCAAAGCTTGTGGGGAAGTATCTCTAAGGGGGAAACTATATGGAGGGAAAAACAAAAATAGTTGAAAATTATGGAGATTATGTTATTTTGAACTTTAAAGATGATATTACTGCGGGGGATGGAGAAAAACATAGTATTTTAGCAGGTAAAGGATCTATTTGTGCGGAGATAACGGCAATAGCAATGAAATATTTAAATTCTAAGGGGATTTACACGCAATTTTTGGATTTTGAAAAACCTAATAGAATAAAAGCTGTGCCGTTGAAAATGTTTCCAATTGAAGTAGTTGCCAGATTAAAAAAGGCGGGATCTTTTATAAGAAGGTATGGGGGAGATGAAGGAGAAGAGATAAAAGAACCTCTTGTTGAATTTTTTATTAAGGACGATACTAAACATGATCCCATGGTGTGTGATGAACACTTGGTGCTTTTTGGATTATGTACAAAGGAGCAAGTGAAGGAAATAAAAAATATTACAAAAAAAATAGCTTTGGAATTAAAAAACTTTTTTGAAGAAATTGGATTTGATTTGTGGGATATGAAGTTTGAATATGGTCTAGATAGAAATGGAAAGGTTTGTCTTGGAGATGAAATTTCTCCCGATACGTTAAGACTTAGGAAAACTAAAGAAATATTTGATAAAGATGTGTACAGAAAGGATTTAGGAAATCCTCTTGAAAAATATAGGGAGGTTTTAAACGCATGCAAAAGTTTAAATTTATTGTAGATATACAATATAAGAGTAATGTAAGGGATCCACGGGGAGAAACGATTGCAAGAGTATTGAGGGAAGAAAATAACATACCCGTTGATAGTATAAGAATAGGAAAATCTATACATGGTGAGATTGAAGCAAAGGATAAAGAAGAAGCCAAAAGAAAGGTGATTGAAGCTTGTGAAAGACTTTTAGTAAACCCTGTGACAGAGGAGTATAGGGTGGAGATAGAATGAAGGCCGGTGTGGTAGTTTATCCGGGTTCAAATTGTGATAGAGACGCGTATTATGCTTTAAATTTGGCTGGATTTAAAACTTATTATGTTTCACCAAAAGATGATATAAATAATCTAGATTTGGTTGTTTTGCCTGGGGGATTTTCATATGGGGATTACTTAAGACCTGGAGCAGTTTCTGCAAGAGAGTCTAGTTCTATAAAAGAATTTGTGGAAAATGGAGGTTTTGTTATTGGAATATGTAATGGATTTCAAATTTTAGTGGAAATGGGATTGTTGCCTGGAGCACTTTTACAAAATGAATCTGGAAAGTTTATTTGTAAGTTTGTAGAGCTGGAAGTTGTTGATAATACTACTCCTTTTACCTTATTCTATAAAAAAGGTGAAAAAATAAGACTACCTATAGCCCATGGTTTTGGAAGATATGTTTCTGTAAGTAATCCAAATGTAGTGTTTAGATACACAGAAAATGTAAATGGTTCAGATGAGTTTATTGCAGGGATATATGAGAAAAATGTATTGGGGATGATGCCGCATCCTGAAAGAGCGGTAGATGAGTATTTGGGAAGTACAGATGGTTTAAAACTGTTCAGATCTGTTTTTGAATACATTAGAGGTGGTAATATATGAAATATATAGATATTTTAGAGAAAAAGTTAAATCGAAAAGCAACACTTGCAGAAAAAGAGGCTTTTACTGTAATGTGGAGTGAGCATTGTGGTTACTCTCATACAAAAAAATACATAAAATCTTTACCGTTAATTAGTTTGGAATCCGGCAATGCAGGATTGGTTTCTCTAAATGAGGACTATGTTCTTTCGTTTAAAATTGAAAGTCATAATCATCCTAGTGCTATTGAGCCATACAATGGGGCTGCAACGGGAGTGGGGGGGATTATAAGAGATATTCTTGCTATGGGGGCAAGACCTACAGCTATTTTGGATTCGTTACATATGCATAAGGTTATAGATGGCATAATAGAAGGAATAGCCGATTATGGGAATTCAATAGGGGTGCCTACAGTAGGAGGAGAACTTAGGATAAATGATGCCTATAGGTATAATCCTCTTGTTAATGTAATGGCTGTTGGAATTGTAAAACATAAAGATATAGTTCCTTCTAAGGCAACAAGACCGGATCAGGTTATTGTAATTTTTGGAGGAGCTACAGGTAGAGATGGGATTCATGGTGCATCCTTTGCATCTGAGGATTTAACTGGAAAGCGGGCAAATAAATTATCTATCCAAGTTGGAGATCCGTTTTCTGAAAAGATGCTTATTGAGGCGTTTTTAAAAATGTTAGAAGAGGGGTTAATAGAGGGAGCACAAGATTTAGGTGCCGGAGGAGTTTTGTCAGCTACTTCTGAATTAGTTGCTAAAGGTGGATTTGGGGCGGTAATAGACCTTGAGAAGTTACCGTTAAGAGAACCTGATATGAAGCCAATTGAGATTTTAATAAGCGAAAGTCAAGAGAGAATGGCAATAATAACTTCTCAAGAAAAAGTAAAAAAGGTTTTAAAAATTGCAGAGGAACATTTGTTATACGGTGCAGTTGTGGGAAAAGTGACAAATGATGGAATTTATCATGTAAGATATAAAGGAGAAACCATTTTAAAGGTTCCTGCTTCGTTATTATCAGAAGCGCCGGAAGAGGAAATTGTCGACTTTTCTGTTGATTCAATTCCAAAAGATATTTCTTTGAAATTTAAAAACGTGGATGCAAGCGAAGTTTATATGCAGTATGATTATATGGTGGGAACTAATACGGTACTTCCACCTGGGTTTGGTCCTGCTGTAATGAGAGTTAAGGAGACATCTCTTTTTTATTCGCTTTTGACCCATAGCAGAGCTGATATTGGTGAAAAAAGTCCATACTGGGGTTCATATATAGCTGTATTGGAAAGTGTTAGAAAAACTTTATCTGTAGGTGGGGAGCCACTTGGAATTACCGATTGTATAAATTACGGAGATCCAGATGTTGATCCAGTTGGATTGGCGGCTATGATGAAGGGATTGAAAGATGCATGTGAGTTTTCCGGCATAGGTGTGGCAAGTGGAAATGCTTCATTGTATAATACAAATAATGGAATTCCCATACCAGCTACTATGGTAATTGGAATGGTTGGAAGGGTAGAAAAAGTTATTAAGCCAAAAATGGGAGATTTATATTTAATTGGTTGGAACGATTTTGAACTTGAAAGGGAGAAAATTCTTTGGAAAGAAATTAAAAATCAAGTTTTAAAAGGAAATTTTGTAATTTCATCTACAAGATTTGATAAAATTACATATTTAAAGAATTTAAAATTGAAGCTCCCACCACTAAATCACTCGCCTATCCATCAATTGATCTTGGTTATTGGAAAAGATGTAAAGAGTAACCTTCCCTTAAAGAAACTTACTCCGTAAATATATTTATCTTAGAAAGTGGAACAAATAAAAAACAATTTACCAATTTTTTCACACAACATGGCTTTAGTACTCAACTGGAGCCATGTTGTTTGTTTTTTTAGGTATCTCTTTTCGTTTTCGTTTAATTTTTTTGCAAGTTATCTGGGTGAAATAATATTTTCCACTCTTTAACTATCTTTTGTCTTAATATCCGTTATAGCACTTGCAAATTTTTCTATTGTCTTTTGTTTTTAAAGTTTCTTTTTTGTGATATTTTTTTGGTTTAATGAAAAAACTGGAGATATTTTTTTAATTGGAGTGTTTATGTCCGAATATTAGAGTTTATTACATTTATCCTTTATTATATTAAACTATAATAGTTAAGTATTTGATTTTATATATATTTTTTTACTGTTATAATCTTCTCTGTGAAGGGGGAGATATGATGGCGACAAGAGAATATTTTAAGATTGATGAGATTTCAGTAAATAATCCTCTTTTTTCACCAATGCGAGCGACCATTGAGACTGCTTTTTATAGAAATAATGTAGAACTTGTTACTACTCCTAAAGAAGCATATAAACTTGCAAAAAATTCTCCGGGGACTATAGTGACTAGTTGGGAAGTTTACAATCCAGAAATGCTTGGACTTGAAAGAGGCACAAAAGTATTATTATTTAATGATGGTGCGGTAACGGGTAGATATGCTGCAGGTCGAAGAATATTAGGTACAAGTGATGATAATAAATATTTGGAAATTGTCCGTGAAGCGGTTTATAATACGAGATATAAAAAAATGTACCATGGAATATCGTTTTCAGGACTTTCAGAGGAATTTATGGTGAAAAATCATATTTTAATACCTCAAGGTCATGAAATTTTACTTTATAATTGGCTGTTAAATTTTCAATATCCTTCTCAGGAATATGAGAGCATGTATAGAAAATCTTTTAGATATAACGAAGGAGATATATATATTTTTGTAGATCCTGATTGGAAACACCCAGATTTCCCATTAGGACTTGCAATTTTTGATTCAGAACACAATTGTGCAGCTATTCTTGGAATGAGATATTTTGGTGAGTTAAAAAAGGGGACCTTAACACTTGGATGGGGTATTGCAAATAGGAATGGATTTGTAGCTTGTCATGGTGGAATAAAGATATTAAAAAATGAAAAAACGGATTTTGTAGCCGCATTTTTTGGATTGTCTGGATCCGGAAAGTCAACACTTACTCATACAAAACATTCAAAATACGATGTAACTGTTTTACATGATGATGCGTTTATTATATCAACTAATTCTTTGTCATCTGTTGCACTTGAACCATCTTATTTTGATAAAACAGCAGATTATCCGTCAAATTCAGAAGATAATAAGTATTTATTATCTATACAGAACTGTGGTGTTACAAAAGATGAAAATGGTAATTTGATTCCCGTAATGGAAGATTTAAGAAATGGAAATGGAAGGGCAATAAAATCAAGGCTTTGGTCAGCTAATAGAGTTGATAAGTTTGATAGTCCTATTAGTGCGATCTTTTGGTTAATGAAGGATCCTACATTACCACCAATTGTAAAAATTGATTCTCCAAATATGGCATCGACAATGGGTGCTTTGTTAACAACAAAAAGGACATCTGCAGAAAAGTTGGATAATGATGTTGATCCAAATGCATTGGTTTTTGAACCATATGCAAATCCATTTAGAACCTATCCGTTAAAAGAGGATTATGAAAAATTTAAATTTGTATTTGAAAAAGGAGTTCAATGTTATATTTTGAATACCGGATACTTTATAAACAAGAAAGTGCCAAAACACCTAACAATACAATTGGTTGAAGATGTAGTGGAAAATAACATTGAATGGGTAAAATGGTTTGGGACTTTTTACTTTGCAAAGATTGATGGGTTTCTTCCAAATATGGAGGATAGGGAATATATTGAATCGTTGAAAAAATCGTTTTTAAAAAGAAAAGATTTCATTCTTTCGAAAAAAGGTACTAGAGATGAACTTCCAGAAGAGGTTTTAGAAGCAATTGAACAAATTATAGGGCTGCTTTGAGCAGCCCTTTTTTGTGATATAATCAGTTTGGGGGTGAAAGTGTGAAAAAATATTTATTTTTTTTGTTTTTGTTATGTGTATCCACTTTCTTTTCTATCAATGTAATGGTGTACAAAGTTGATGCTGTTTTTCCAGACCAGATGTTTAATTTTGTTGGTACGAAAAGTAATATGATATATTATTTAAAATTATTTGATGATGGTTTACAAAAGGGGTATATAGTAAAGGGCTGGTATTTTATACCAAAAAAATTTATTGAAAAAACTACTTTAAAGATCAAATTAGAAGATGAAACAATGTATATGGAAATAAAAAACAAAAAAGATGGAATTTATTCCGTAATTTCTCCGTTCCTTTTAATTTGTCCTTCAAAATCTAGAGTATATTTGGGAGATTATGAAATTGATAAGGTTGAAAAAAATACGGAGGTAGGAGCTGTTTTAATGCCAAGATTTGAAAAACAGGGAATTTATACTGGAATTGTTACTCAAAGATTTATACAGAAAGATTCGTTTAATAGTGATGATGAAATTTATGTTGTAATTTCAATGGGATTACAAAAGACAGGTGGTTATTCGCTCGTTCTTCAAGATTATACTGTTAATGAAAACAAGGTATTGATTAATTTATATTTTAAAGAGCCAGAAAAGGGAAGTATTGTTACCCAAGCATTTTCAGTTCCATCATACAGTCTAAATCTTGGAGCGTTAAAAAGCGGAGAATATACGATAAAAGTAATTGTAAAGACAAAGAAAGGAGAAATTAGTTTTTCAAAAAATATTAAAGTAAAATAGGAGGTGTGATTATTTTAGAAATTTCTCAAATAGTGAGTGAGGCGTTAAAAAACAACAAACCAGTGGTTGCGCTAGAAAGTACGGTTTTAGCCCATGGTCTTCCTTATCCTGAGAATCTGAAGGTTTTCAGAAGGTTGGAGGAATTGGTAAAGGATAATAACTGTGTTCCAGCAACTATTGGTGTGTTAAAAGGGAAAGTAAAAATTGGGATGTCAGAAGAGGAAGTGGTTGAACTTATTAAGGATAATCCTATAAAGGTGGGTACTAGGGAGTTACCATATGCAGTTTCTTTGAAAAAATCTGCGGCAACTACTGTGAGCTCTACTGCAAGACTTGCAAGTTTTGCAAATATAAAGGTATTTGCCACAGGAGGCATTGGTGGTGTTCATAGGGGAGAGTGGGATGTATCACAAGATATCATGGAACTTTCAAATACAAATATAATTGTTGTTTCGGCGGGGTGTAAATCGATATTAGATATAAGGAGGACGTTGGAATTTTTAGAAACATTTCAGGTGTTAACTTTAGGGTATAAAACAGAATATTTTCCAATTTTTTATAATGGATTGTCTGATGAGAGGATTTACAAAGTTGAAAGCACAAAAGAAATTGCAAAAATTTTTGTGACGAAAGAAAGTCTTGGAATAAAAGGTGCAATTTTAGTAGCAAATCCTATACCTAAAGTATACGAAATAGACAACGATGAAATTGAAAGATATATAGAAATAATTGAAAAAGAAATGGAAAATGTAAAGGGGAAAGAAGTGACTCCTTATATTTTAAAACGATTGGTGGAATTATCCAATGGAAGAACTTTAGAATCAAATATAAAACTTTTAGAAAATAACGTTGAACTTGCTTGTAAAATTGCGCAAAGTTTAGAATGGTGAAGTATTTGATTCTTAAATAATTTTAAAGACTTTTGAATAAAGTAATACAGGAGTGACCTTATTTTTTTGACCTGTTATATTTAAAGAAGGGGTGAAACTGTGAAAATTCTCGTAGTTTCTGATACACATGGTTCATTGAAAAATTGGAAAAAGATAAATATAGTACAAGAAGTAGATGAAATATTCCATTTGGGTGATATATTATATCATGGTCCTAGAAATCCTTTGCCCGAGGGATATGATCCAAAAAATCTAGCAGAGGAACTAA
This sequence comes from Thermosipho affectus, assembly GCF_001990485.1. Classification (NCBI taxonomy): domain Bacteria; kingdom Thermotogati; phylum Thermotogota; class Thermotogae; order Thermotogales; family Fervidobacteriaceae; genus Thermosipho; species Thermosipho affectus. The sequence goes on from NZ_LBFC01000022.1 coordinate 36,494, forward strand.
AAAATCACAAAATAAACTATATTAGAGGAAATTGTGATGCAGATGTAGATTTAAAAGTTTTGGGTGTCCAGGAAATGCCTAAGCAAAGTATAGAATATTTTGGAAAAGTACCTGTTTATTTATTTCATGGGGAAGTAATTGAAAATGATGGATTTGATTTAATTTCTTTTGCAAAGAAGCATAACGTAAAAGTAGTTTTGCATGGGCATACACATATTCCAAAAATAGAAGAAATTGATGGAATAATCGTTGCAAATCCTGGTAGTCTTTCATTACCAAAAGGTGGTTTTCCTCCTACGTATATGGTTATCGAAAAAAATAATGAAGTTGTAATAACCATATTTGATTTAAATGGTAAAGAGGTGCTAAAGAAAAAGTTATGAATAGTTATAGGACGGTCTTTGGAAGGTATGAAAAAAAGATAAATATAAAAAGATCTATTTTTATTGCAACTATTTCCCATGCTGATGATTCAGAAGAAGCAAGAGAGTTTATAAGAGAAATTTCAAGATCATACAATGATGCAACTCATAATTGTCCTGCGTATAGAGTGATAGAGCATGAGCAGATAGTGGAGTTTTCTTCAGATAACGGGGAACCTTCAGGAACTGCAGGACGTCCTATTTTAGGAGTTTTGAGGAAATTTGATTTACTAAATGTGGTTGTAGTGGTTACTCGATATTTTGGTGGTGTAAAGCTTGGAGTTAGGGGATTAATTGATGCATATTCAAGTGTTGTGGAGAAAGCTTTGGCGGAAATAAAGATAGTAAAAATGGTTCCAATAAAGGTTTATAGGATAAAAGTTGATTATAATAAATATGGAAAAGTAATGCAAGAGTTGCATTATTTAAATTTTGAAATAATAGGAACTGAATATTTTGGGAATTTTGCATATATTGATGTAAGAGGGAATGAAAATCTGAACGGGTATGAAATAGTAGAAGAGAAAACTATATTTGTTAAGGAGGAATGATTTATGTTGTCGAAAAGGGCAATTAGTGCTCCTGCAAGTCCGATTAGAAGGTTAGTACCATATGCAGATGATGCAAAAAAGAGAGGAATACATGTTTATCACTTAAACATTGGTCAACCGGATATTAAAACTCCAAAGCAGTGGTATGAATATATTGAAAAGTACAAAAAAGATGTGGTTTCTTATACACATTCACAAGGTATAAGAGAGCTTAGAGAAAAATTTTCTGAATATTATAATTTATGGAACATAACTGTGCAACCTGATGAGATAATGGTGACAAATGGTGGCAGTGAGGCAATAATGTTTGCACTCGGTGTTGTTTGTGATCCAGATGATGAAGTTATTGTTGTTGAACCTTTTTATGCAAATTATGCAGGGTTTGCCTCTTATTTAAATATAAGACTTGTGCCTGTAACTGCAAAGCCAGAGGAAGGCTATAGAATGCCTGATATAAAGGAATTTGAAAAGGTAATTTCTCCGAAAACAAAGGCAATTTTATTTTCAAATCCGTCAAATCCAACAGGTGTTGTTTATTCAAAAGAAGAATTAAAAACAATTGCAGAAGTTGCCAAAAAATACAATTTAGTGATAATTTCAGATGAGGTTTATAGGGAATTTACATTTGATGGTACACAGGCAATTTCAATGTTTAGTTTTGAAAATATAAAGGATAGACTAATTATTGTGGATAGTTTGTCGAAGAGATATAGTGCATGTGGTGCAAGAATTGGTACATTTCTTACCAAAAACAAAGAATTTTATAGAGCAGCTTTAAAATTTGCACAAGCAAGGTTATGCCCTGCTGAAATAACACAATATGGTGCATTAGGGCTTTTAGAAGCGGATGAAGAATATATGAAAGAGGTTATAAAGGAGTATAATATAAGAAGAGATATTGCATTTGAAGAAATGAGTAAGATACCTGATATAGTTGTTCACAAACCTCAAGGTGCGTTTTATCTTGCTGCTAAACTCCCAGTTGATGATTCGGAAGAATTTATAAAATGGATGCTCTCAAATTTTGAAGTAGATGGAAAAACTACTATGGTTGCACCTCTTTCAGGATTTTATGTAACACCAGGATTGGGAAAAAGTGAGATAAGAATAGCATATGTGTTGAGTGCAGAAAAGTTAAAAGATGCAATTAATATAATGGCAAAAGCGATAGAAGAATACAATAAAAGGTCCAAGTGATACTTGGACCTTTTATTGAAATCTTTTAAAAATTTTATTAACATTTCTTAGGTAATATTTTGGATCAAATATTTCTTTAATTTCATCTTCAGTTAGGTTAAATTTTTTCTTGACGGCATCTTTAAAAGAAGTTTTATTTTCCCAACAATAAAGTGCTATTTCTTGAACTTTTTTGTACGCTTCTTCTCGAGTTAAGCCTTTTTCCACAAGTTTTAATAAAACCCTTTGCGAATAAACTAACCCATTTGTAATTTCTATGTTTTTTTGTATGTTTTCCGGATAAATTACTAGGTCTTCAATTAGTTTTTGTGTTTTTATAACCATATAGTATAATGTTGTTGTTAAATCTGGAAACATATATCTTTCAACAGATGAATGGGAAATATCTCTTTCATGCCACAAAACTATATTTTCAAGTGCCGCATTAACATAACTTCTTATTATTCTGGACATACCAGTGAGTCTTTCGCATAAAATTGGGTTTTTCTTATGTGGCATGGCAGAAGAGCCTCGTTGTCCTTTTTTAAACGGTTCTTGCACTTCTAATGTTTCTGTTTTTTGTAAATGTCTGATTTCAACTGCCATTCTTTCAATAGCGCTTGCTACTAATGCAAAAACTTCAATTAAAAATGCGTGAACGTCCCTTGGAATTACTTGAGTTGCAACTTTTGTAGGTTTTAGAGAGAGGAAAGATAGGGCTAATTTTTCAATTTCTGGATCAATATTTGCATAATTTCCCACAGCACCTGAAAGTTTACCTATAGAAATTTCTTTCATGGCAAATTCCAATCTTTTTATATTTCTTTCGATTTCTGCATGCCAAGAGAGGAATTTTAATCCAAATGATGTAGGTTCGGCATGGACACCGTGCGTTCTACCAATAGTTGGTAGATCTTTAAAGTTTAATGCCTTAGTTAGGAGTATTTCTGACAACTTTTTAAGTTCTTCTATAATTAACTTTGTCGCTCTAACAAGTGCAAGACTGTTTGCAGTATCTACTATGTCAGAGGAAGTGAGTCCAAAATGGAAAAATTTTGCTTCTTCACCCATTTTTGACGTAGCTACTTTTATAAAGGCGATTACGTCGTGATCAACTACTTTCTCTACCTCTAAAATTTTATCAACGTTTATGTAAGCATTTTTTTTAGCTTTTTCATACGTTCCTTTTGGTGCTATTTTCAATTCTTCATAGGCACGTATAACCGATAGTTCTACTTCTAACCATCTTTCATACTGACTTTTTAAAGACCAAAGAGATTTTAAAGGTTCAAGAGCATATCTTTCTACCATCTGTTACCCCCCCACACATTTTTTTACGTATAAAGTATATCATTAATTAGAACTTAATATGATAATTTTAAGTAAATCTTTACAGAAAACATCACTTGATGTATAATATATATGAACAATTATTCATATATAGAGGTGATGATATGATATATGAATTGTCTGAATTTTTTAAAGTGCTAAGCGATCAAACTAGGCTGAAAATTTTACTTGCACTTTCTGAAAAGGAATGTAATGTTACTGAACTTCAAAAAATAACTAATTCAACTCAATCAACTGTTTCGCATCAATTGAGAATTTTAAGGCAGACCAATCTTGTAAGGTACAAAAAGATTGGAAGAAATGTATACTATAGGTTATATGATGAACATATTGTTGTGATTATTAAGTATGCGATAGAGCATATACAAGAGTTTGGAGGGAGTAAAAATGCATAGACATAGTCACGATATAGTAGAAAAAAAATTAGCTTTTTCTGTTGGTTTTAATTTAATTATCACAGTTTCGGAGGTAATTGGAGGTCTAATTTCAGGTAGTTTGGCACTTGTGTCAGATGCGTTGCATAATCTAAGTGATACAGGTGCGCTTTTAACGAGTTATTTTGCAAGGAAGATTTCCAAAAAGCCAAGAGATAGAAAGTATACATATGGATATAAACGTTCAGAGTTAGTTGCATCAATTATTAATATAGTTGTTTTACTTTCCATTTCCTTTACAATTATATTAGAAGGTGTGAAAAAATTGGTATATCCCAGTGAAATAAATACATTAGTTATGTTAGTGATAGCATATATTGGATTATTTGGTAATCTTTTTACCGCAGCTTTGTTATTTGCACATAGAAAAGAAAATTTAAACTTGAAATCTGCGTTTTTGCATATTTTCAGTGATATGTTTTCTTCAATTGGTATTATTGTAACTGGTTATATAATGAAATATTATAATCTTTGGATACTTGATCCTATAATTACTTTTGTTATTGCAGGTTATATAATCTTTGAATCAATTCATATACTGAAAGAATCAATTCGCATAGTTATGCAGGGAATTCCTGAAGGAGTTGATTTAGATAGAGTAAAAAAATTATTGGAAGAATTCGATTTTGTCGAAAATGTACATCACTTACATATTTGGTCTTTGGATGGTCATACCCTTTATTTGGAAACTCATGTAAAGGTAAAGGGAGAAGAATACGATAGATATCTAGGAGAAATGAAAGGGTTGTTAAAGAAGAATGGTTTTTTTCATTCTACAATTCAACTAGAATCTAAAGAGTGTAATGAAAATTGCATTGCAGATTTTTGATTGATATGTTAGAATAGTTACGGTGTCTGGGCGTAGTTCAGATGGCTAGAACGCCAGAATCGGGATCTGGAGGTCGTGGGTTCAAATCCCGCCGCCCAGACCAAATATGCCTCCTTTATAAGGAGGCATTTTTTGTTAAAAATGATAAAATAAATGTTAGGGGTGATAGTTTGCTTCTTGTTACAAAGGAATTTACATTTGATGCTGCACATAATTTGGTAAAGTATCATGGGAAATGTGAAAGATTGCATGGACATACGTATAAATTGATAGTTACAGTAGCTGGTGAAAAAGACGAAGAAGGAATGGTGATTGATTTTATTGAATTGAAAAACATAGTAAAAGAAAATGTATTGAACATTTTGGATCATTCATACATTAATGATATTATTGAGCAACCAAGTGCGGAGAATATTGCAGAATGGATATGGGAAAGGTTGACAGAAAAGTTAAAGACAGATAGGTATTTTTTATATGAAGTAAAACTTTATGAAACACCTACATCTTATGTAACGTTAAGGAGGAATTTAGATGTTTAATAAGATACCTGATAGAAGGGGAACTAATTCATATAAATGGGATCTTAAAAGAGAAGATATAATACCTCTTTGGGTTGCAGATATGGATTTTGAAGTTTCAGAAGAAATAAAAGAGGCTATTTTGAAAAGGGTAAAGCATGGAGTTTTCGGATATACATTTAGACCTGATAGTTATTACAATGCTGTAATAACATGGTTTAAAGAATATCATGATTTTGAAATAAAAAAAGATTGGATTGTTGCTGTCCCAGGCGTTGTACCAGGTATTTCATTTGCAATACAGGCTTTTACGCTTCCGGGAGAAAAGGTTATTGTCCAGCCACCGGTATATAGACCATTCTATGAAGTGGTTGTAAACTCTGGTAGAAGAATTGTGTATAATAATTTAATCGAAAGAAACGGCTACTATGAAATGGATTTTGAGGATTTGGAGAGAAAAATAGATAAGGATGTTAGAATGTTAATATTATGCAGTCCACATAATCCCGTTGGAAGAGTTTGGAAGAAAGAAGAGTTAGAAATGTTAGGAGAAATCTGCTTGAAAAATGATATAATTGTAGTTTCTGATGAGATTCATGCAGATATTATTTTTAATAATAAACACAGGGTCTTTTTAAGTATAGATGAAAAATTCTATAATAATACAATTGTCCTTACTTCACCAAACAAAAGTTTTAATATTGCAGGACTTCAGTCTGGAAATGCGATAATTCCAAATAAGCTTTTAAGGAATAGGTTTGAAAGGATAATTGAATTACAGCATTTAGGACATTCCAATATTTTTTCCATTGTTGCGACGGAAGTTGCTTATACAAAGGGAAGACATTGGTTGGATAAATTATTAGATTATATTTATGAAAATGCTTTATTTGTTAAAAAATTTTTTGAGAAAGAACTAAATATAGATGTTAATTTGCCTGAAGGAACATTTTTAATGTGGATTGATTTTAGAAGAATTCAAAATCCTCACCAAAAATTATTGAATGCAGGAGTATGGTTGAACGATGGGGTAGAATTTGGGCCAGGTGGTGAAGGATATCAACGTATGAATATTGCTACCTCCAGAGAAATTTTGAAAGAGGCGTTGAATAGGATCAAAACTATTTTTTAATGGTTTCTTTTAGATCCACGACAAGTTTTGCGATTGCGTATATGATTACTAAGAATTCTAGTCTTCCTGTAAACATTGCTATTGTTAATGTCCACATTGCACCAAGTGGCATTGTTGGTTTTGTTATGCCCACGGATAAACCTACACCATTCATTGCAGATGCAAATTCAAACATGGAACTTGTTAAGTCATAGCCATAAGTGGATAATATTATACTACCTATAAAAAATGTGAAAAAATACATAGAAAATACTAAAAATATTTCTTTTATATCGTCATTTGTAATGGTATTTTTATTTTGACCTTTCCATGCAAAAATTTTAGTAACACTTTTAGAAGGTAAAAGAAATTCTTTTATAGAATGTATTACCACTTTTATAGTTACCCAAATTCTGTACTGTTTTAATCCACCGGCAGTTGAATCCATACCACCACCTGCCATCATTAGTGAGGTTAAAATAAACATTGCAAGCCCAAAGTTAATCCACGTGGGATTAGTTAAATCGACAGTTGAAAAACCAGTACCAGTTATTGCAGATGCTGTTTGAAATATTGATTCTCTAAATCCTTCTGAAAAACTGTTAAATATTTTTCCAAATCCATTTATGCTAATTAGAGTAGAGGTTAGGAAAATTGTTGAAAGCATAAGCCAGGGCTCTCCATTTTTGATCAAGGCTTTGAAATTTCCTTTCCATAGTACATAATGAACACCAAACCCCGTACCACCTAAAAACATTAGAATTATTATAATTATTTCTAAAGACAAATTATTATATTCACCTATACTGCCATTTCTAACAGAGAAACCACCCGTTGCAAGTGCTGTTAGAGAATGATTAAATGCGTCGAAAAGTGGCATTCCAAAGATATCTAATAGTATGGTACCTATTATAGCGTAAGAGACGTATATCAATGAAATTATTCTAGCTGATCTTTTTATATTGGGAGCGATGTTATCAACTCTTCCTTCTGCATGGTATAAACCAAACCCCTTGGGACCTATTACTGAGCCCATCATTATAAGTGCAAAGCCTGCTCCCCCTATAAATTGCATAAAGCTTCTCCAAACTAAAATCATTTTTGAAACATTTGTGACATCTGTAAACATAGTCAATCCAGTTGTTGTAAAACCACTGGTAGATTCAAAAACAGCTTGTGAGAAGGTTAAATGTTCAATAAGCATAAATGGTATAGAACCGATTAGTACAACTGAAAGCCATGTAAATAGAACAATTACAGCACCTTCTCTAACAGTCACAGTTTGTTGAGAAGAAATATTTGATATTTTAAAAAGAGTATAACCCAAAATAAACGAGAAGAAAGCAGGAAATACAAATCCAAAGATATTTATCATTTCATTTGGATAGAAAAGTACCAAAAAAATGGGGAAAAGAATAATTATTGTATAGTACATTAATATTAAACCAACGTTGTATATAATGACCTTGTATTGTTCTGATTTTTTTGGCATTTTATTCCTCCGTTAATATATTTAATATTTCAGTTTGAGCAGTTGGAAGACCTACAATATAGAGTCTATCATTTGCTTTTATTTGAGTGTTACCGTGTGGAATTATAACTTCTCCTTTTCTTAGAATTCCTCCCACTACACATTCGTGTGGAAGATTTAAATCTTTTAAGTATTTTCCAACAGCTTTAGAGGTTTCAGGGATATCTACTTTCAAAAATGATAGTTTTCCTTCTTCAATTGAAAGAAATTCTTCAAGTTCTTTTCCAAAAAGAAGATTTTCTACTGCCTTTTGCAGCATGGTAGTTGTACTTACAACTGCTGTGATTCCCAATTTTTCAAAAAGTTCTATATTGTCTGGATTGTTAACTAGAGTTACTATGTTTTTTACTCCGAATATTTTTCTGGCGTATTGGGTTATTATTAGGTTTTCTTTATCTTTGTTTGTTAAAACTACGATTATATCTTCTTCTTCTATATCAAGTTGTTCTAGTAATTTCTTTTTTGTTGCATCTCCGTGTATTACTATTGCTTTTAAATCACGTGCAAAATCCTCACATACTTTTTGGTCTTTATTTACCAAATATGTCTTATATCCTTTACTTGAAAAGGATTTTGCCATAAAGTATGCGATTTTTTCGCCACCTATTATGACAACTTTCATAGCAAATCACCAACCAATATTCGCTTTAATTCACCAATTATAAGTAGAGTTGGAGAAATAATTTCAATATCGTACTCTTGAAATAAACTTACATTATCTGGATCATAGACCCTCGTAATTATTTTTTTTGCTCCAAAATAATATTTGCACATTAAAGAAATAAGAAAATTTGTATTGTCGTCGTGAGTAAGCACCAAGACATAGTCTGCTTTGTTTATTTTGGCATTTTCAAGTACGTCTTTTTCAGTGGCATCACCCACAATAGAAAATCCCGTGAAATCTGGTGATAAATTTTCAAATGAGCTTTCTTCCTTATCAATTACAACTACACTGTGTCCCATAGAAGATGCAATACTTGACACGTTACCGCCAACTTTACCACAGCCAATTATTACAAGGTAAAGTTCGTCAATTTTTTTCATTGTTTTCCTCCTCATCAAGGGCTTTTGCGGCTTTTAAATGTTTTTCGGCAAGACTAATGTTTCCCCTTTTCTTTAGTAATTCGTACATCAAATAATGTGGAATAGGCGAAGAAGGAAGTATGTAAAACATTTGTTTTATCATTTTTTCTGCTTTGTTTAATTCTCCTAATTCTAAATATTTATTTGCATTTCTTAATGCTTTATCAAATGAATCTTTTTGCTCTTCGATTAAACTTTTTACTTTTTTTGTTAATTCATCTTTTGTAAAAGGTTTTGAAAGAAAATCTACTTTGTCATATTTAAAAATTTCAGATAATATTTCTGGTTTTACATATGCAGATACAACTAAAATAGGGCACTCGTATGCGTTGTTGCGTAATTCCCTAATTAATTCCAAGCCTGATTTTCCTGGAAGTTTTAAATCGGTGATAATAAGGTCGTACTTTACTTTATTTTCCACGATCTTTTTTAAAGCTTCCTCTACACTAATGAGTGAATCAATTTCATATTCATCTAAAAATTTCTCTATAAGCAATCTTACATTTCTTTCATCATCAATAATGAGTATTTTTCTCATTAGGTACCCTCCTAAAAAAAGAAACTAGGGGGAATCCCCCTAGCTTTTATTATATCACTATTTTCATTATTTTGCCAAGTTCTATGAAACTTTCTTTTAGACTTGCACCACCCACTAAACCACCATCAATATCTGGTTGTATTATTAATTTAAAGAAATTATTTGGTTTAATACTTCCACCGTACAATATTCTTATCTTTTCTGAGGCTTCATCACCGTACATTTCTTTAATCAAGTTTCTTATAAATTTGTGCACTTCTTGTGCTTGATGTGGAGTTGCAACTTTACCCGTACCAATTGCCCAAACCGGCTCATAGGCGATTATTACTTTTTCGATATCCTTAACTCCTTTTAGTCCTTTTTTTATTTGTGTTTCAATAACAGCAAATGTAAGATTATTTTCCCTTTCTTCTAATTTTTCGCCCACACAGAAGATGGGATTTAAACCAACTTCTAGGGCTTTTAATATTTTTTTGTTGATTAATTCATCGGATTCTCTAAAGATATTTCTTCTTTCGCTGTGACCTAAAATAACGTATTCTACACCAGCATCTTTAAGCATTTTCCAAGAAATTTCTCCTGTAAATGCACCTTCATCTTCAGAATACATGTTCTGAGCTGCAAGTTTTATGTTTGAATCTTTTAATATTTCATATACAGCAGGAATTGATATAAATGTTGGTGCTATTATTACATCAAATCCTTTCATTTTTGCAAACCCATTTAGTAATATAGATGCAAAATGCATGGATTCAGAAGGAGTTTTATTCATTTTCCAATTACCTGCAAGAATTAATCTTCTATTTTTTTTTTATTAGCTATAGCTGCAATACCAGGTAGTTCTTTTCCTTCTAGGAATTCAAGAGATGCGCCACCTCCAGTTGAGACATGTGAGACTTTATCTTTTAATTTAAATTTAGATATAGCTGCTGCACTATCACCACCACCAATAATTGTTGTTGCTCCTTTTTCAGTTTCATTTGCGATAGCAAGAGCTATTTCTTTTGTTCCATTTTCAAAGTCTTCAATTTCAAATACTCCCATAGGTCCATTCCATGCAATTGTTTTTGCATTTGCTATTTTTTCTTCAAAGAGGTTTATTGATTCTGGACCAATATCAAGGCCCATCCAACCTTCTGGAATGCCTTCATCAATCTTGAATATTTTTTTCTCAACACCACTTTCTATTTTTTGTGCGCATACGGCATCTACGGGTAATATAAATTCTACTCCTTTTTCTTTTGCAGAATCGAGAATTTTTTTTGCAAGATCTAATTTGTCTTCTTCAACCAATGAGGAACCAACATCTTTTCCAAGCGCCTTTAAGAAAGTAAACATCATTGCTCCACCGATTAAAATCTTGTCGGCTTTGTTTAATAGATTGGTTATAACACCTATTTTGTCTGAAACTTTTGCACCACCGAGAATTACTACGTATGGTTTTTCTGGATTTGATGTTGCTTTGGAAAGAAACTTTATTTCTTTTTCCATTAAAAACCCTGCTACACTTGGGATGTATTGGGCAATGCCGACATTACTTGCATGTGCTCTATGTGCTGTTCCAAAGGCGTCATTTACGTGTATATCTGCAAGCTCAGCCCATTTTTTGGCAAGTTCTGGATCATTTTTTGTTTCACCTTTATCAAAACGGGTATTTTCAAGAAGAATAATATCTCCAGGGTTTGCATTTGCAATTGCTTTATTTACAGGTTCACCGTATAATTCTGGAACAAATATTACTTCTTTATCCAGTAGTTCACTGAGTCTTTGAGCAACAGGTTTAAGTGAAAATTCAGGTTTTCTTTCACCTTTTGGTCTTCCAAGATGTGACAAAAGAATAACTAATGCTCCATTTTCAATTGCATATTTTATTGTAGGTAGTGCCTCTACAATTCTTGTATCATCTGTTATGATTCCATCTTTTAAAGGGACATTAAAATCTACTCTCATAATTAATTTTTTACCATTTAAATCTAAATCCTTGATTGTCATTTTTTCCATTGATATTTCCCTCCCTTTTAACAATGGGGGCAGCTTTGCCCCCATTGGTATTAAAAATGGAATAGATTATAACATTTTTTCTACAAGTTCTAGTGTATCTACGACTCTACAAGTGTATCCGTACTCATTGTCGTACCAAGAGAAAATGTTTACCAATTTTCCATCCATTACTTTTGTAAGGGTAGAATCAAAGATTCCTGCATATCTTGTACCAACTATATCTCCACTTACTATTGGTTCAGTATTGTATCCTATAATACCTTTTAATTTGCCTTCTGTTGCTTTTCTTACGACTTCGTTTACTTCTTCTGCGGTAGTTTCTTTTTCAACTATTATACTTAAGTTTGTAAGTGAACCAACTGGTGTTGGTACCCTTATTGCCATACCATCGAGTTTTCCTTTCAATTCTGGAACAACCAAAGCAACGGCTTTTGCAGCACCTGTTGTTGTAGGAATAATATTTATAGCAGCAGCTCTTGCCCTTCTTAAGTCTTTGTGTGGAAGATCAAGTATTCTCTGGTCATTTGTATATGAGTGAACTGTTATAAGATGACCTGTTACAATTTTAAATTCATCGTTAATTACTTTTGCAATAGCTGCTATAGAGTTTGTTGTACAAGATGCACATGAAATAATTGCATGCTCAGGTTTTAATTGTTCTTCATTACAGCCTAAAACTACTGTAATATCTTCACCTTTTGCGGGAGCGGTAATAACAACTTTTTTTGCACCTGCCTTGATGTGCTTTTCTGCTCCTTCTCTTTTTCTAAATACACCTGTAGATTCGACTACAACGTCAATTCCTAAATCTTTCCATGGAAGATTTTCTGGATCTTTTTCAGCAAATATTTTGATTTCTTTACCATCAATAATAATGGAGTTTTCTGTTGCTTTTACTTCGTTGGGTAAAATCTTGTGTACCGAATCATATTTGAAAAGATGAGCTAATGTTTTTGCATCGGTTAAATCGTTAATGGCTACAACTTCAATGTCGCTATTGCGGCGTATGAGTTCCCTAAGTACTAACCTTCCAATTCTTCCAAATCCGTTAATGGCTATTCTCATGTTTTCCCTCCTTTTTTCATGGTCCTCGTGAAAAATTTTACTATCTTTTTTTGACATCCAATCTACAAATTCAATAAAATTTTTGTTACAATTAGAATAAAAATTCTATGGTATGGATATTTTCTGGGTTTACAAACATTACACCTACTGCCGTTTCAATTAAAAAACTATTAGATTCAAATTTAAGTATCTTTGCGTGTATTTTCGCGCCATCTCTTAATGTAAATACTATGTTGTATTTTGTATTTTCAGGGTAAATTATTAATTTAATTAAGCTGGTTGGGATGGATATAATACCTTTTTCTACGGTGAATGTGATTACGTCACCAAGTCTTGAAGAAAAGTTTGCACTAAATGTTCCTCCTGTTTTTAAAGTAATTTTTAATTTATCAGTTTTCCCTGGGATAATGGATGTATACTGTTTGTTTTCAGTATTTTTTTGTGTTTCTACAAAATTGGAGTATTTAATAGCATCTCTACTTGAAAACACAAATGTTCCGTTATTTGGTAGAAGTACAGTGCCTGAATTTCCATCAAACTTTGTGAGTTTTCCGGGAATATTGATCCATTCATTTTCGTTTGGTTCGATCCATGCGCCAGCTATTGGAGTAGCACTTTCATCGAAATATACTTCTTTTATCAAATCTGTGTACGATACAATTTGCCCTACAATAGATTTAATGCTTATAATATTTGAATTGATAGTCTGTATTTCTCCTTTTATTTGACTGCCATCTTTGAGAACTATAGTATCTGAAAAAGCTAATATTGTAATCAAAGTTAAAAGTGTAATAAAGATCTTTTTCATTGTTTTTCCTCCTTATATTTCAATTTTAAAAAATATACTTAGTTCTAAGATGTTTTTTTGTTCATTTGAGGGGGCAAAGTATGGTAAGCCATTTGCATCGTTTGCATCCACTTTCTTTAAAACATTAAATATCTTTCCAATTTTGGAGTTAAATCCTAAACTAATTATATCAAATTTTTTAAGGACACTGAAATGTAAAAATACACTTTTTTCAAGTTTGGATTCGTTAAGCAAATTAAAATTTGGATCAAATGTGTCTTTGTCTGTCCAAGGATTTATTGGTGATTTTGTTCCAGAGATTACCAACTCAATTGCGGTGTTTAATTTTATTTTGTCTATGTATTCTGCTTCTATCATAAAAGCAAGATTATTTTCTCCATATTTGTATCCAATGTATATATCTTGATAATCTATGGGAAAGTTGTTAAGCTCCAACGTGTTGTAATATGTATAACCATAATAAAATGCGTTACTTGATTCATCGATGCTAGATGGTTGAAATGTGTATTTTGTTGCCCCTGCATGAAAAATCTTTAATTTTATCTTTTCAAGCATTAAAGTGCTTCCAAAAGACCAGGCTATTTTGTCTACTGTATTGTGTTCTGGATTAAAAAACCTGTTTGCGTTAAAGTCATCTATTAAAATCTGTCCGTATAAGTTATAGTACTTACTTTTATATTTTGCAAAAAACCCCATTAAACTGTTATCATTAAATGAATTTCCATATATGTTGTTTATTCTATAGATTTGTATAAAAAAGTTTGGTAAGGGATTGGAAAAATATTCAAAATCAAATATTCTATGAACATATACTGCTGCTTCTTCAAATCCAAATGTAAAGTTATGGATTTTTATAGCGTAATATTTTAAATTAATGCCTTTGTCAATAAAACCATTTTTGTTGTATGTTGCTAGTATATACCTTGACTCGTATAGAAAATTAGAATCTTCATATTTTATTGATGCTTCAGGTTTTGAATGGCCGAGGGAGGATATGAATAGGGAATAAGGTGAATCTATCACGTCGTAATCTTCGAAATTTCCGAATTTGATTTTTAGATTATTTTGAGTAATTACAATGCCAGCATTTTTTATTTTTATATAATAATCCCCATAAAATTGTGGATAAAATGGGAGAAATTTCCCGTCATTTGACAATTTCATAGATGCCATGAATGAAAAATTATTGTTTGTGTAGGAAAATTCAGGTATAAAGGTATTTGAAAAGTATTTTATTCCGTTGTATAGGGAATTTTCATATGTTAGAGAAAATTTTACGGCGAATAAAAAAGCGGGAAAAGAAATAATCAAAATAAACAAAAACTTTTTCATTAATTTTCCTCCCCTAAATTTTTTTTGCGATTGAAATCAAGTATTGTACCGTGTCTTCAAAGGACATACTTTCATCGATTGATTGTTTTAGAAATTTATTTATTTCTTCTATAAGTTCAATTGATTTGTCTATTTTAGGATTGGTACCTTTTTTATATGCACCAACATCTATTAAATCTTTTGCGTCGTAATATGTTGCAACTAAGTCTCTAAGTTTCATAGCGGCAATCTTGTGTTCTTTAGTAACAATGTCGTTCATTAATCTGCTCACACTCATTAATATGTCAATGGCTGGATAATGGGCTGATTCTGCAAGTTTTCTTGATAGTATTATATGACCATCTACAATTCCACGTACTGTATCAGAAATAGGTTCATTAAAATCATCTGCTTCTACAAGTACAGTGTAAATTCCCGTAATGCTTCCCTTATCTGAATTTCCCGCTCGTTCTAAAATTTTTGGAAGACCTGCAAAAACACTAGGTGGATAACCCCTAGTTGTTGGAGGTTCTCCAGTAGCAAGGCCAACTTCTCTTTGTGCCATTGCCCACCTTGTTAAAGAATCGACCATTAAAAGGACATTATATCCTTTATCTCTAAAGTATTCTGCGATAGCAGTTGCCGTTAGTAAAGCTTTAACTCTTAAAAGAGCAGGTTGATCCGAAGTTGAAACTATAACTATTGAGCGCTTTAATCCATCTTTTTTTAGATCTTTTTCTATGAATTCTCTTACTTCTCTTCCCCTTTCACCAATTAACGATATTACATTTATATCTGCTGAGGTGTTTCTGGCTATCATTCCAAGGAGTGTGCTTTTTCCAACACCACTCCCTGCGAATATTCCTATTCTTTGACCATATCCAAGGGTTAAAAAACCGTCAATTGCTCTTATTCCAACAGATATAGGTGTTGTTATTCTCTTTCTAATCAAAGGGTTTGGAGCTTCTCTTACAATGGGGATCTTTTCTTTTGAAAAGATCTTTTTACCATCCAGTGGTCTTCCAAGGGCATCTATAACTCTTCCAAGCAACTCTTCTGAAACTGGAATACTTACATGTTGTCCCGTTCTTAGTACTTGACACCCTTTTTTTAATCCAGAGATGTCTTCAAGAGGCATCAGAATGACACCACTTTCATTGAATCCAACTACCTCCGCATATGCCTTTCTATATTCGGTAAGTATTTTGCATAGTTCACCAAGAAAGGCATCAGGCCCTTTTGATTCAATTGTTAGTCCCACTATTTTGTTTACTGCACCTATTTTTTGATAGGGTTCAAATTCCAATAATTTCTTTTTTAAAAATTCAAATTTATCCATTTTTAAGAACCTCATCTATAATTTCGTTGATTAATTTCATTTGAAATTTTAGATCAGTATTGATATTTCCTATTTCGGTTTCTGCGATTACACCAAATTGTACTTTAGAATCTTCTATTATTTCAATCCCTTTATTGTTTAGTTGAGAGATAATGTTAGGATCTAATAGTTTGATATCTTCAGGATTTAAGTATAACTTTACATTTTTCATTCCAGCGATGTGAGTTAAAATTTTGTTTAATTTTCTCTTTGTTATCTCTTCATCTATTTCTTTTTCAAGAATTTTTGAAATAATTATTTTTGTTAACTGGAACAAGTCATTTTCAAATTGTTCCACAATTTTTAGTATGTTCTCGTCGAATTTTTGTATTAAAAAATTTATTCTTTCGTTTAATTTGCTAATACTCTCATAAGTAGCCTTTTTTTGAGAGTTAATTAGATTTTCTTTTTCCCTTATCGATTCATCCAAAATTTTTTGTGCATCTTTTTTTGCTTTTTCAATTATCTCATTTGCCTTTTTTTGTGCTTTTTCAATTATCTCATTTGCCTTTTTTTGTGCGTTTTTAATAATATCAGCTTGTTGTTTTACCTCTTCTTTTTCTTTTTTTTCTTCTACATTTTTTTTGTTAATTACTTGAGGAGTGTCAATATACACGTATCTTTTTTTTATTATCATATTTAACACCTCTAATAAAGGGCTGGCGAATGCCAGCCGATTAATAATCAAGTTGTTTGAGACCTTTTTCAATTATTTCTTTTGTATCCCTTGCAATCATTAATTCTTCATTAGTTGGAACTACTAAAACTTTTGTTTTGGAATCAGGAGTTGAAATTATCATTTCTTTGCCTTTTACGTTGTTTTTCTCTTTATCAATTTTTATTCCTAGAAAACTTAGATAATTTTCGCAAATTTCTTCACGAGTAATTGGTGAATTTTCTCCTACCCCAGCAGTAAATGATATAGCATCTACGCCATTCATTGCCGCTGCGTATGCTCCAATGTATTTTGCGATTCTATATTCATATATGTCGAGTACTAATCTGCATAGTGGATCATTTTCAAGTGCTTTATCTTCTATGTCTCTCATATCAGAACTAAAGTTTTTGGACAATCCTAAAACTCCGCTTTTTTTATTTAATATTGTGTAGACTTCTTCGGCGGATAATCCTTCTTTCTCCATTAAGAATGTAACTATAGATGGATCAAGGTCTCCAGAACGAGTTCCCATAACTAAACCTTCAAGAGGTGTGAATCCCATTGAAGTATCGATACTTTTTCCATTCTTAACCGCGGCAATAGAAGCACCGTTACCAAGGTGAACGGTTATGATTTTGGAATTGTTATAGTCGAGTCCCAACAATTCCGCAGTCCTTTTTGAAACATATCTATGACTTGTTCCGTGGAACCCATATCTTCTAACTTTGTACTTTTCATAATATTCATATGGTATTGCGTAGAGATAGGCTTTTTTAGGCATTTTGGCATGGAATGCGGTATCGAAAACTCCTACATTTGGGACACCGGGAAGCAATTTCATAATAGCTTTTATGCCCATAAGATTTGGTGGATTATGTAAAGGTGCAAGGTATGAAAACTCTTCAATAGCATTTATAACTTCATCAGTTATTAATACAGAGCCAGAGAATTTTTCTCCTCCATGTACAACTCTATGACCCACTGCATCGATTTCGTTAAAGTCTTTAATTGCCCCTATTTTTTCGTCTTTTAAAATTTCTAGTACGGCTTTGAGTGCTTCGTCGTGATTAACCATGGGTTTTTCTACAATAAATTTTTCTCCGTTTTTTTTGTGAACTATTCTACTTCCAGGAATACCAATTCTTTCGGCTATACCTTTGCAAAGTACATTTTCATCATCCATGTCAAGAAGTTGGTATTTAATTGACGAACTGCCACTGTTTACAACGAGAACAACCATCTTGATTCCCCCTTTTAAAATTTTAAGCTTTCCCGGCTGCATTAAGGAATTCCAATCTTTCCATAACTACTTCTTTCACAAACTCCATACCTTGTTTGAAATATTTTCGCGGATCAAATTCTTTTTCATTTTCAAGAAGATGTTTTCTAAGACCGGCAAGAAATGCTATTCTAAGGTCTGTATCTGTATTTACTTTATTTATTCCTAGTTTAACACACTCTTTAATATCTTCTTGTGGGACACCTTTTGCACCACCCAGATTTGCCCCGTATTTTTCTGCAAGTTCTACGAATTTTTTTGGTACACTGGATGCACCGTGTAACACCAATGGAATCTTAGTTAATTCTTTAACCTTTTTAAGTCTTTCAAAATCTAATTTTGCTTCCCCTTTAAATTTGAATGCACCGTGGCTTGTACCAATGGCGGGAGCAAGAAAATCTACGCCTGTCTTTTCTACAAATATTTTTGCTTGTTCTGGATCTACTAGAACATTTTCTTCAGCCATAACGTTGTCTTCAATTCCAGCTAATTGTCCTAATTCCGCTTCAACGGATACACCGGATGCGTGTGCCCATTTAACTACTTCTTTTGTAATTTCTAGATTTTTTTCGAAAACTTCGTGTGAAGCATCAATCATTACAGAAGAATACCCGGCTTTAATTGCAGCTGCAATATATTCTAAGTTTTTTCCGTGGTCAAGGTGAAGTGCAATTGGAATGTCTAGTGTTTCAGCGTAGTTTTTGACGGTTTCTACGAAAAACTTTGCTCCTCTTAAAGGATCACCATTTCCAGCGTATTTAATTGCCCCTTCACTTGTTTCTATTATTACGGGCGCCTTTTTTTCTGCAGCTCCTTGTAAAATAGCGATTAAAAACTCTAGGTTGTTAATATTAAAAGCAGGAACTGCGTAATAATTTTTACTTGCTTTTTCCAAAATTTCCTTTGTGTTTACATACATTTTTTCAACCTCCTTTTATATGAAAAATAAATTGTTTTTAATATTTAGGAGTGGAGCGGTAAGCCGGATTCTGTTGCTGGAGGCATCTATCTTGGGAATTTGTTACCAAATTCCTCGAGCGGTCTACCCGGGCTAGTGGGCGGGCCACCCAAGCCCTGCTTGACCTTGCTCCAGGTAGGGGTTGCCAAGCGTATGGATTACTCCATACCTGGTGAGCTCTTACCTCACCGTTCCACCCTTACCATATAGGTGGTCTTCTTCTCTATGGCCCTGTCCAGGGATTACTCCCTCCGGACGTTATCCGGTACCTTGCCCATGGAGTCCGGACTTTCCTCGGCAAGTGCCGCGCCTCCACGCTCCACTCCAGTTTGTCATATTTTCATAATTTTATGATAAAATAGTTTATGATGTTTGATAAAAAGATTATATTTTTGTGGAGCGTATTATTCATCTTTTTTTTGTTTTTCTATTATCCAAAAAGTAATTTAAATTATGTCGAGGAGTCTAATAACGTCCCTAGGTTTATTTTACCATATGAAGATAATTTGTGGATAGTTTCCTCAAATGGTAAAATAATTGACATAGTAGATAATTATAAAGTATTTTCTTCTTTGCCTGTGATTGTGATTCCTATAGATGAAATAGATTATTTTAGAGGGAAGGTTAGTGAAAAATATTTGAAAAATCTATCTTTTGGTATACCTAACTTTGTGTATGAAATAAATTTTGTTGAAAATTACATGGTATTAAACAATAATTCAAAAGTGTTTTTTAATGAGAATTTTGATTTTAAAGTTTATTTTGAAAAGTTGAAAATAGTGTATAAATATATTGAACCAAACGAGGTTTATTATTTTTCTAATGATAGGTTAATAAAGGCGAGGTGAAATATATGGGTAAATGGGATCCTGTAACTTCTATAGATATAGGTAATCATAGTATAAAAGGAGTTGTGATTAATTATTCTAATGATGGGAAAGAAGTTATTGCATATTCAACCATTAAGTCCAAAGGAATTGAATCAGGAGAAATAAAGGATGTTGTTGCGCTTAATGAATCTATGAATGTTTTGATTGAAAATTTGGAGGAACAAATTGGAAAAAATTTAAAAGGAGATTTTTTGGTCTCTTCAAGTGTGGGGAATTTCAAGCTTCAGGAGATTAGGGAAGAATTAATACTTACCGAATCTGAAAGTTCTGTTGCCATTAATGAGAAACACGTAGAAGAGTTGAAAAGTTTGATTTTAGGAACTATACTTGGGGATAATAATAATGTTTATCATTCATATATAAAGAAATATATTTTGGATGAAAAGAAAATAGTTTTTAATCCTGTTAACATGAATGCGAAAAAGTTAGAAGGTGTTTATTCATTTATAATTGGTGACAATATGCATAGAAGTATTGTAGATTATGCCACAAGGGATACAATAGGAGAGGCAGAATATTTCATATCTCCTATTTCAGCGGCAGAAGCTGTTTTGACTAGTTTTGAAAAGGATAGTGGAGTTGTACATGTGGATTTGGGACACTATTCAACTGTGGTTACCATATTCTTGAACAACGCACCTATAAAATTTGTGAGAATTCAAAAATCGATTAGGCATGTTGTATTAGACATAGCGAGGGTTTTGAAGACATCTATAAACGAAGCAGAAAGACTTTTAAAGATTTATGGAATAGCTGTTTTTGAAAATATTGAACCAAGTGTTATAGAATACAAGGCGTTGGATAACAGAACGAATTTAGAGGTAAATAGAGAACTTCTTGCAAGAATAATTTATGCAAGATTAAGGGAAATTTTCTTGAACGTTAGAAAAATTTATAGAGATGCAATGTTAGATTATAAAGAATTTAAAGATTTGGGAATACCAGGTGGTGTGGTTTTGACTGGTGGAGGTGCTAAAATTTCTAGGATTACAGATGTGGCCTCCGATGTGTTGAAATGTTCTGTGAGAGTTGGAAGCTTTGTAAATACAGATGAATTTATCATTGAGGAGAATGAACAAATATTGTCTGATCCGCAATTTTCAGCGGTATTTGGAAATGTTTTGCAATTTGAAAAAGAAGAGAGTTCAGAATTTATATCCAGTAAGAATAAATCAAAAAGTTCTTTTGGATTTGGTGAATTTTTTAGAAAATTGTTTAAGGGGGAATAAATATGGCATTTAATGTAAAAAAAGAAGAGAGTTTTTCAAAAATAATGCCTGTTATAAAAGTTGTTGGTGTTGGAGGAGCAGGTTGTAATGCCGTGAATAGAATGGTTGAGTCTGGTATAGATGATGTGAAGTTTATTGCCGTTAATACAGATGCACAAGTTCTTGAAGTAAGTAAAGCGGATGAAATTGTGCAAATTGGTGAAAAATTAACCAAAGGTTTAGGAGCTGGTGGTAATCCAAAAGTTGGTGAAGAGGCAGCACTTGAAGATAAAAAGAAGTTAGAAGAAATATTAAGGGGAACTGATATGCTCTTTATTACAGCAGGTTTTGGAGGCGGTACTGGTACTGGTGCAGCTCCAGTTATAGCAGAAATTGCTAAAAATTTGGGGATTTTAACTGTTGCAGTTGTTACTACACCGTTTTATTTTGAAGGTGATCCAAGGTGGAAAGCGGCAATGCAGGGAATTAGAAAAATACATCAACACGTAGATACATTAATAAAGATAAGTAATAATAAGTTATTGGAGGAGTTTTCTTCAGATATAACTTTTGTTGATGCTTTCAAAAAGGCAGATGAAACATTGTATCAAGGTATAAAAGGTATTTCCGAATTAATTACCAAAAGGGGCATTATAAATTTAGATTTTGCCGATATTGAATCTGTAATGAGAAATGCGGGAGCAGCAATGCTTGGAATAGGTGTTGGTAAAGGTGAAAATAGAGCTACAATTGCAGCGAGAAATGCGCTTGAAAGTAAATTAGTTGAACATCCTATTGAAAATGCAAATTCAATAATCTTAAATATAACAGCATCTAATAGTTTTAAATTACATGAGATGCAGGAAGCTGCTGTTATAATAAGACAAACATGCAGTGAGAATGCAGATCTCAAACTTGGTATAAATGTTGATCCTGAAATGCCTGAAGATGAAGTAAGAGTGACTTTGATTGCAACAGGTCTTGAGAGAGAAGAAGACTTTTTATACAGTCAAGAAGATATTCCTGCTTTGTTTAAATTTGGGTTGGAGGTAATGGGAAATGATGGAAAAAAAGTATAAACGATTGGGGGATATTTTAATTGATAGGGGGATAATTACAAAAGAAGATTTGGAATATGCATTACAGGTTCAAAAAAAGACAAGAAAGCCAATTGGAGAAGTTTTAGTTGAATTGGGATTTTGTACTTGGAATCAGATAGTAAAAGCATTGTCTAAGCAGTATGAAGTACCTTATTTTGCCGAAAAGCCCAAAGTAGATCCAACATTGAATTTGAATATGAAAAGAGAATTGATGGAGGAATTAAGGGCAGTTCCAATAAAGCTTGATGGAGATAAAATAGTAGTTGTTACAGATAACGTATATAACATTTCTTTGATAAAAAGAAGGTTGAAGTTTCTTTTTGGGAAAGAGATAGAAGTGTATCTTATAGCACCTGATATGTTTGAAGAAGTTTTAATGGAAGTTTCATCGGAAAAAAAGATGGAGTTTGAAGTTTCAGAATCATTATATGAGAATGAAGAAGGAGAAGAAGAGGAAGAAAATTTGGGTGAAATAGAAAATGAAGATACCCCCGTTGTTAGATTAGTAAACAATTTATTAACACATGCTATTGAATTAGATGCAAGCGATATTCATATAGAACCTACTGGGAAGAGAAATGTTGTTGTTAGATATAGAATTGATGGAGTTTTAAAGAAAATAACGGAATATCCAAAAAGTAGTCATGGTTCTGTTGTGGCAAGGATAAAAATTCTATCAAAACTTGATATCACTGAAAGACGAATACCACAGGATGGCAAGTTTTTTATGAATTTAAATTCTGAACAGTATGACTTTAGGGTTTCCACGATGCCGTCTGTTAATGGAGAAAAGGTTGTCATGAGAATTTTAAAAGTTTCTCAATCAAATAAAAAATTAGAAGAATTGGGCTATAGTGATTATAATTATGAAAGAATTAAGCAATTGATAACTCATCCATATGGAATTATATTGGTTACTGGTCCAACTGGTAGTGGAAAAAGTACTACATTGGTTGGAATAATTAATTCCCTTAACGATGAAGCTGTAAATATAGTTACAGCAGAAGATCCAGTAGAATATACTATTGAAGGTGTCACGCAATGTCAAGTAAATCCGGAAATAGGTCTTACATTTGCAAAGTATCTAAGAGCCTTTTTAAGACAAGATCCAGATATCATAATGGTCGGTGAAATTAGGGATAAGGAAACAGCAAATTTGGCTGTTGAGGCATCACTAACTGGGCATTTAGTTTTATCAACGTTGCATACAAATACTGCAGCAGGTGCAATTGATAGATTGCTGAATATGGGGATTGATCCAAGTCTTATCAGTTCTTCATTGATTGGAGTAATTGGCCAAAGATTGGTGAGAAGAGTTTGTAATAATTGTGCAAGAGAGGTATCCCTTGAGGGAGAGTATGCAGAATTTGCTAGAAAGCTTTTTCCTGAGATACCTTTAAAACAAAAAGTAGCAGTGGGATGTGAAGCTTGTAATAATACTGGGTATAAAGGTAGAACCGCTATTAATGAAGTTTTAATAGTAAATGATGAATTAAAATATTTAATAAATAATAGGGTATCACTTTCAGAGATAACAAAGGCTGCAAAGCGGGGAGGGATGCGTACTTTATTTGAGGATGGTCTTTACAAAGTTTTGAATGGAGAAACAACTCTTGAGGAAATTATAAGGGTGACAGGTGGAATGTATGAGGAATGAAGAATATAAGAAAAAATTGGAGGAAAAGGAAAAAAAACTAAAAGAAGAAATTCAAGGTTATAGAAAAAGAAGTATTTATATACTTTTTATAAATATAGTAGTTGTTCTTGTTATTTTTTTCTTGTTCAAAAGTTTGAATGTAAAAAATCCAAATTTAGTGAATGGATTTCAGGTTATTATTAAACATAAAACTGAGTTTTTTTCCAACGAAGAGATTGATGCAAAGGTTTATCTTATAAATACAAGAAATGCTTTGCAAAGTTTTGTGATTAATAATTTCCGTTTTAAAATTTTAAAAGAAAATATCCCTATATATAATTTCTACTACAATTCAAGTGTAAATTCTAATGTTGATAAACTTTCAAGTGTCTTGGTTTTTGATCTAAAGCGAGAAGTCACTATTAAGAATTTGACTGCTGGAATTTATAAAATTGTAGTTAATTTAAACTTAAATGGAAAAGATATAGAAGTTGAAAATACTTTCAATGTCAAAGAAGAAATATTAAAAGAAATATCTATGGATCCATTTTATATAGTTGGTGAAAAAATTTATCCACAAATTGTTATTGAAAATAAGACATCTACATCTGTGGAACTTAATGTAGAATCTTTAGAGTGGATTTTAGGAGGTAAATCATTTAAGGATATAAATTTAGGAAAATACAAACTTTTTAGTGGTGAAAGACTTTTTTTGGAATCTTCAAAACCATTTTTAGCCGAAAAAACGGGAATATTTACTTTAAAGTGTAGCTTAGTTATTAACGGACAGCTAAATGAGATTTTAAATAAATTTTTGGTTGTAAATGAGGTAGAAAGAAATTTAGAAGATTTAAAATTAAGAATATATTCCGATGAATATTTGAAGAAAAACTCACCTGTTAAATTTTCTTTTGAGATAAATAATCTCAAAAATAAAGAAAGGTATATTTTGATAAGAAAGGTAAATGTGTTAGTTCCAGAAGAAAATTATTCGTATGAAGTTAGTAATATGAAGGTTTTTTTAAACAAATATGGTGGGGTAACTTTATTTGAACTTCCTTTAATGTTTGAAAATAGTGGAAAGCACACGATAATTTTCAGATTAGTTTCCGACAATGAGATTTCGAAAGTTTTAACTTTAAATGTTCCGTGATATAATACATAAAGGAAAATAACAAATAATTTGGGAGGTGTTTTGATGAAGGAACCTATTATAAAGGAAACGGAAGAAAAGATGAAAAAAAGTGTGAATTCGATTGATGAAGAATTAAAAAAATTGAGAACAGGAAGACCATCTCCTGCACTTTTAGAAGAAATAAAAGTAGATTACTATGGAGTGCCTACTCCAGTAAATCAGGTTGCAACGGTAAATGTAACAGAAGAACGTTCGTTGATTATTAAGCCTTGGGAGAAAAATTTACTTGGAGCTATAGAAAAGGCAATTCAAAGTAGTGATTTAGGATTAAATCCAATGAATGATGGTAATGTTGTTAGATTGGTATTTCCTACTCCAACCACAGAACAAAGACAGAAATGGGTAAAAAAAGCAAAAGACATAGTTGAACATGGGAAAATTGCCGTTAGGAATATAAGAAGAGATAGTATAAAGGTGTTAAAAGAAATGAAAAAAGATGGAGAAATTTCTGAGGATGATGAAAGAAGGTTAGAAAAGGAAATACAAAACTTAACTGACAAATATGTTGAAGAGTTGGATAAGTTATTTGAGAAGAAAGAAAAGGAGATAATGGAGTTTTAATATGTTGCGGCATATAGCTTTTATAATGGATGGAAATGGAAGATGGGCGAAAAGACAAAATAAGCCTAGAATGTATGGTCATTACAAGGGAGCGTATAAAATTGAGGAAGTAGTAAGATGGTCTGCAAAACGTGGTGTAAAGTACACCACGTTTTATGCATTTTCAACGGAAAATTGGAAAAGACCGAAAAAAGAAGTAAATTTTATCTTTGGCCTTCTGCAGAGTAAAATTGCTGAATTTTACGAAAGAATGGATAAAGAAGGAGTAAAACTAGTCTTTTCAGGACGTCTAAAAGAATTGGGTGATAAGATATACAATATTTGTAGAGAATATGAAGAAAAGACGAAGAATAATGAGAGAATAGTTGTAAATATGGCAATAAATTACGGAGGGAGAGCAGAGATAATAGATGCTGTTAATAGAATTTTAGAGAGTGGACTACAGAAAATAGATGAAAATATTTTTAATTCGTTTCTTTATAGACCTGAAATTCCTGATCCAGATTTGATAATTAGAACTTCTGGAGAAATGAGGTTAAGTAATTTTTTAACATGGGAAGCTGCGTACAGTGAACTTTATTTTACAAATGTTTTGTGGCCAGATTTTTCAGAAAAAGATTTGCAAGAGGCGATAGATGATTATTTCAAAAGGAATAGGAGATTTGGGGGGATAAAGTGAAAGAAGAAACCAAAGTTAGGCTTTTTTCCGCATTAATTGTTGCGCCGGTTGTTGTTATATGCTTTGTTTCGTATCAAAGTTTGATAGGGCTAGTTTCCGCTATTGTTTTTTTGGCAAGTTCTGAGTTATATTTTTCAACGTTGATGAAGTACAAAAAAATGGGAGTAATTGTATTGTATATTATCATTGTTTCCGCATTTCCCGTTTTGTTTGGTTTATGGTTTATAAATTTTTCTATGGAATTGTTTAGTGTATTATTTATAATGGGTATTTTAGTAACATTAGTTTTGGTAAAGAATAAAGATATAGTTATGGAATATTTTGGTGTTTTTTCCATATCTATGATTTACATTTCATTTAATCTTTCTTTTTTTATTCCACTTTATAAATATTATGGTGCATCGCTGGCTTTACTAACATTAACTCTATCCTGGGCATATGATAGTTTTGCGTACTTTTTTGGTCTTGCTTTTGGGAAACACAAATTATCTAAAGTTTACAGTCCAAATAAAAGTTATGAAGGGCTTTTTGGAGGAATTTTTGGTACATTTATTTATGTTTTAATTTATTTTTATGTTATGAAAACCTTTTTTCAATGCAATACTAATATTAGTTATTTGTATTCTGTGCCTTTTGCTATAATTACAGGACTATTTGATACATTGGGAGATCTTTTTGAATCTGCTATAAAGAGGGCATATGGTTTAAAGCATATAGGAAAATTTATGCCTGGACATGGAGGAATGTTAGATAGAATAGATGGATTGTTATTTGTTGCTCCGATTATATTTATATTTTTGAAAATTTTTGTAGGTTAAGGAGGTAACTGTATGCAAAGCGAAGAGATAAGGCAGCTATTTCTAGAATTTTTCGAGAAGAAAGGTCATAAAATTTTACCTAGTGCTTCTTTGATTCCAGATGACCCACAATTAATGTTTACAGTTGCGGGTATGGTTCCTTTTAAACCTATTTTTTGGGGAAAGGTTGATCCTATTTATACACGTATAGCAACGTGTCAAAAATGTATAAGAACAACTGATATAGAGAATGTGGGAAGAACACCAAGACATCATACTTTTTTTGAAATGCTTGGAAATTTTTCTTTTGGTGATTATTTTAAAAGAGAGGCAATTGAATTGGCATGGGAATTTATAACACAAATTTTAAAAATACCAGAAGAGAAGTTGTGGATATCGGTGTATGAAAAAGATGATGAAGCATACGAAATTTGGAGAAATGTAGGAATACCTTCGCAAAAAATTTTAAGGTTGGGAAAGGAAGATAATTTTTGGGGGCCTGCGGGTCCTACAGGTCCTTGTGGACCGGACACTGAAATTTTTTACGATACAGGTATGGAAGTTGAAACTGCAGATGGCAAAGAACCAAATCCTGCAAATACAGAAGGGCGTTTTGTGGAGATATGGAATTTAGTTTTTACGGAATATTATCAAGATGAAAATGGAAATTTATTACCTTTGAAGAGAAGAAATATCGATACAGGTGCTGGGTTGGAAAGAATTGCCGCAATGATGCAAGGCGTATATTATAACTTTGATACTGATTTATTTTTACCTATTATAAATAGGATTTCTGATATTTTGAAAGTTGATTATGCAAAAGATCAGAGAAAGGACGTATCAATTCGTGTTATTGCTGATCATATTAGAGCTTTAGTATTTTTAATTTCCGATGGTGTGTTTCCATCTAACGAAGGAAGAGGCTATGTTTTAAGAAGAATTTTACGAAGGGCTGCAAGGCATGGTAAGTTACTTGGAGCAGATAGGCCATTTTTGTACAATGTTGTAGATGCTGTAGTAGAGAAAATGGGAAAGATTTACCCGGAAATTGTGGAGAAATCTAATTTTGTTAAAAAAATTATTCATGGAGAAGAAGAGAGGTTTTTACAAAATTTGAATAAAGGACTTGAAATTGTAGAAAAAGTTGTCAGAGAATCTGGGGGAAAAATAGATGGAAAATCTGCTTTTAAATTATACGATACTTATGGATTTCCACTGGATATTTTAAAGGATCTTGCAAATGAAAATGGATATGTACTTGATGAAGAGGGTTTCAATAAATACATGGAGGAACAAAGAAAAAAGGCGAGGAATGCAGCAGGAGAAGTTGAATTTTCTGAAAGAACAGAATATGAGTCTTTGAATTTTCACACAGAATTTGTAGGATACGATACACTAGAGACAGATGTAAAAGTTTTAAAGATTAAGACAGATGATTTTGTCGATAGTGTTGAAAACGTAGAATGTGAGTTGGTTTTTGATGTTACTCCTTTTTATCCTGAAAAAGGTGGACAGGTTTCCGATAAAGGTGTAATTAGTTTTGAAAATGGTAATTTTGAGGTCAAACATGTATATTTACCCGTTGAAGGAATAATAGTTCATAAAGGAGTGTTAAAGGGAAGGGTAAAAGTTGGTGATAAAGGTGTTGCAAGGGTGGACATGGATAAAAGAAAAGCTACTGCAAGAAATCATACAGCAACGCATTTATTGCATGCGGCGTTAAGAAAGATATTGGGGACTCATGTTAGACAAGCAGGTTCTTTGGTTGAACCTGAAAGATTGAGGTTTGATTTTACGCATTATGAAGCGTTAACAGAAAAGCAGATAAAAGAGGTTGAAAAGCTTGTAAATAAAATAGTTTTAGAAGCAATAGATGTGGAAACGGAAATTATGTCTTATGATGAGGCTGTTAGCAAAGGAGCGATGGCATTATTTGAAGAGAAGTATGGAGATAAAGTTAGAGTTGTAAAAGTATCAGATTTTAGTGAAGAGTTGTGTGGAGGTACACATGTAAAAAATACTGGAGAAATAGGATTGTTTAAAATTATCAGTGAGGGTTCAGTTAGTGCTGGTGTGCGAAGAATTGAGGCAATAACTGGAATGGTTAGTTTGAATTATTTAAAATCTCTGGAGAATAATTGGAAAAAGATTAAAAATTTACTTGAAGCAAATGACAGGGATGTATTTGCAAAAATTGAAAAATTGAAAACAGATATCAAGTTATTGGAATCAAAATTCAAAAAATTTCAGAAAAATATGGTTAATGTTGAGAAGTTATTGGAAGAAGTTAATTTGGAAAGTAACATAAAGTATTTAGTTAAAGAATTTGAAGGATTGGAAGTTGAGACATTAAGGGAGATATCCGATAGGATAATTGATAAGGGTGTGGATCTTGTAGTATTTTTTAACAAACAAAATGATAAGGTAGTGTTGATAGTAAAAAGAAGAAAAGACTTAAAAAAATTACATGCTGGTGAAATTGCAAAAACTTTATCTAAAGTTTTAGGTGGCGGTGGTGGTGGAAGACCAGATTTTGCCCAGGCAGGTGGCAAAGAAGTTTCAAAGATAAGTGATGCAAAGAAAAAATTAGTTGAAATTTTAAAGGAGTGTTAGTATGTTTAAAAGATACGATATGGGGATAGATTTGGGGACTGCTAATACATTAGTCTATGTAAGAGATAAAGGGATAGTAATAAATGAACCTTCGGTTGTTGCAATAAATGTAGAAAATGATGAAGTTTTAAAAGTTGGAAATGAAGCAAAAAATATGATTGGAAAAACTCCTTCATATATAAAAGCAATACGGCCATTGAAAGACGGAGTTATTGCTGATTACAATGTAGCACTTGCTATGCTTACTTATTTTATTAATAGAGCTCAAAATGGTTTTTCATTTTTCAGACCCATGGTTGTTGTTGGAGTACCTGTGGGAATTACTGAAGTTGAAAGTAGGGCAATACTTGAGGCAGGTAATGAAGCTGGTGCAAAACGAGTTTTTTTAATAGAAGAACCTATGGCTACAGCTATCGGTGCTAATTTGAATGTTGAGGAACCAACGGGCAATATGGTAGTGGACATAGGAGGAGGTACTACCGAAATTGCCGTTATTTCCTTGGGAAGTCTTGTTACTTGGACTTCAATTAGGGTTGCGGGAGATGAACTTGATGAGGCGATTATCCAATATGTAAGAGAAGTGTATAGAGTGATAATTGGTGAGAGAACAGCAGAAAGGGTTAAAATTGAGATTGGAAATGTATTTCCAGATAAGGAATATGATGAACTTGAAACGAGCATTACCGGAATAGATTTGTCAAGCGGACTTCCAAAAAGGCTTGTGTTAAGAGGTGGTGAAATAAGAGAAGCTTTGAAACCTATAATAATGCAAATTGTAGATTCTACAAAGGCAACTTTGGAAAAGACTCCTCCGGAGTTAGTGGCAGATATTACAGAGAAAGGAATAGTAGTTGCAGGTGGAGGAGCACTACTTAGGGGTATTACTACGTTGATGAAGAAAGAGACGGGAATAGAGGCGTTTGTTGCAGATGAACCTATGACTTGCGTAGCACGTGGTGCAGGGATGGTACTTGATAAAGTTTCAATATTATCAAGATTGAGGAGAAATGAATGAAAAAAGTAGAAATTCTGATGTTATCTTTTTTATTACTTATCTTTATTTTTATTTTTAATTATATGTTTGAAGATAAAGTTTTGGAAAGTGTAAATGTATTTTTTGAAAAAACATCTTATCCGTTTTTTTTACTAAGAAAAGGTTTAAATACTTTATTTGATGATGATGTAAAATATAAAATGGTGTATTTTGGCATCGAAAAGGATGAATTAGTTCCCTTAAGTTTTTCTGAAAAGGGGATTTACTTTTTTGGAGTAGATGCTACTGGTGTGATATTAACAAATGATAAAAGGTTATTTGGGATAGTAAATACTACTGGTAATTTTGTTTTTGTAAAAAAATGGTGGTATGATAAATTTGAAGTTACGGTGGTAACGGATAAGTTTGAAATTGAAGCGTTGCTTGATAATGGAAATTTGGAATTTTTTGATAGTGTAGAAGTAAAAAATGGAAATATATATTATTCAAAGTATTTACCATATGGAGTTTATTTGCACAATTTAGGTGTTAGGTTGGGTTATATAAAAGATGGGAAGGTCTATTTAAATCTTACAAATTTCAATCTAAATACACACTTTTTTTTATTAGAAGATTATATTAGGAGGAGATAGAATGGGTGAATATGAAAAAATGACAAAAGAGGAATTGATAGTTAGAATTAGAGAGTTAGAAGATGAGTTATTATTACTCAAAACAAGACAAAACGAGCTTGAAAGCTTGCTTACTGAATATTCAGAGATTGTAAAGAAGCAATTTGAAGCCTTTGATGATTTTATAAAAGATTTGGGAACAAAGAGAATGATTGACCCGTTAACAAGGGTTTATTCGAAAGAACATATATTGAAATTAATAAGCTATTATCATCAAAAAGCATTTGAAGAAAACTTTGAATATGCTATTATTCTGATTAAGTTGAGAGGAATAAATGAAAAAGAAGATTTTGAAAAGGAACAAATTATTATTACCTTAGGTAAAGTTTTAAGAGAATCGGTTAGAGTTCCTTTAGATAGTATTGGAAGATATTCATATGATTCATTCTTAGTGCTATTGACCGAAATTTCAAAAGAAAATGCAAATGTTGTAAAGGATAGAATAGAAAGTTTAATGAATATTAAACTTCCAGAAGTGGAGTTTGACATAAAAATGGCTACATATCCTTACGATTCAACAAACCTTGAAGAACTATTAAATATTGTGAAAGAATGAGGGATTAAATTGGGATATTTTGTGCTAGAAAAATCTGTATTAAATGGTGAAGTGGTTATTTCAGGTGCTAAGAATGCAGCGCTTCCTATTTTGGCAGCCACTATATTAATTGATGATGAAATAGAGTTACGTAATGTGCCCGATTTGCTTGATATTAGAACGATGATTGATATTCTAAAAGAGACGGGCAAAAATGTGTATTTTGAAAATAACATTGTTAGGATTTCGGGAGTTGCTAAGAATAAAGTGATTCCATATGATTTAGTAAGAAAAATGAGAGCTTCTTTTAACGTTTTAGGGCCTTTAGTGTTGAGGTTAGGAGAGGGGCAGGTTTCATTGCCAGGGGGGTGTGCAATAGGAGTTAGGCCAGTAGATTATCATATAATGGGGTTAAAAAAACTTGGTTTTAGTATAGAAATTGAACATGGCGAGGTTTTTGCAAAAAGAGGAAAAAGTGAAGGGGAAATTTTTATTACATTACCTTTTCCCAGTGTAGGTGCAACAGAACATTTAATGACAACTGCTGCATTATTAGATGGTGTAGAAGTTGTTATAGAAAACGCTGCAATGGAGCCAGAGATTGTTGATCTTCAGAAATTTTTGAACAAAATGGGAGCGAATGTAGTTGGTGCTGGAACGAGAAAAATTATAGTAAAAGGAGTTAAAAGACTTTCAGGTGGAACATATAGTGTAATGCCAGATAGAATAGAAGCGGGGACTTATGCTATATCTATAGCATCAACAGGTGGTGAAGGGGTTGTAAAAGGTATAATCCCAGAACATTTAGAGATATTATGGGAAGTATTGGAAGAAACAGGTACAAAGGTTGACATATTTGACTCATATGTTTATGTAAATGGTAAAAATAGGAAAAAGTCTATTAATATAAACATACAACCTTATCCAGGATTTCCCACTGATTTACAACCTCAAATTATGGTTTATTTATCTGTTGCAAATGGGGCTAGTATGATAATGGAAAATGTATTTAAAAATAGGTTTCATCACGTAGATGAATTGGTTAGAATGGGGGCAAAGATAAGAATATTTGATGGAACGGCGATAGTAGAAGGCGTCAAAAAATTAAGTGGAGCCAAAGTTGAGGGAACCGATTTACGTGCAACTGCTGCACTTATCATTGCAGGATTCCTTGCCGAAGGAAAAACAGAAGTACATAATGATTTTCATGCGCTAAGAGGGTATGAAAATATAGCGTATAAATTTAAAAAATTGGGTGGAAATATTAAACACGTAATTTGAGGTGATCTTTTTGAATAGAAAGGTTTTGTTGTTTTTTGTAGACGTATTCTCTACTTTAATAGCTGGAATTTTAGCTCTTTTTATTAGATTTGGTTTTAATTTTTCTGAGATGAGAAAATACGATGAGTCAATATACGTATACATTATAATTTCAGCGTTGGTATACATTTTTAATGGAAATTACAAAGTGGTGTGGAGATATGCAAACCAAAAGGATTTTTTGAAGCTTTTTAGAGCCTCTGTTATTTCTTATTTACTCGTTTTGTCATTTTTTCATTTTTATAAGGGAATAGTTTTACCAAGGTCAGTTGGGTTTGTAATGTTTTTATCTTCATTTATTTTACTAGTTGGTGTAAGACTTTTTTATCAATTTATAATAGAAATAAAAAAAAGTGTAGAAAACAAATACTTGATAATTGGAGCTGGAGATGTAGCTGTTTCAATTGCAGAAGAAATAATGAAATCTGGTATTGGTGATGTTGTTTGTTTTATAGATGACGATACAAATAAGATTGGCCGTACAATATTTGGAAGGAAGGTCTTTGGACCTCTTTCAAAAATTGATGAATATTTAAAGTTATTTTCGTACGATGAAATTATAATTGCTATACCAGAATTAAATAGTCAACGAATTAATAGTATAATTGAAAAAATAGATCTAAAGAAAACAAAAGTAAAAGTTATTCCTTCTTTCGAAGAACTTTTTAAAGATAAAATCAGAATTGAAGATATTAGGGAAATTTCTTTGGAAGATATAATCGGTAGAAAACCTGTAAGGGTTGATTTGAGCAGAATAAGGGAGTATATAAAAGATAAAGTTGTTATGATAACAGGAGCTGGTGGAAGTATAGGCTCTGAGATTTGTAGACAAATAGCTTTTCAAGAACCAAATCGAATTATTCTTTTGGGTAGAGGAGAAAACAGTATTTATGAAATTAACGAGGAAATAAGAGAAAAATTTCCCAATTTGGAAGTTTCAAGGGTGATTGGGGATGTGGAAAATTCGAAGTGGATGAGGGAAGTATTTAAAAAGTATAGTCCCGATATTGTTTTTCATACGGCAGCTCATAAGCATGTTCCTTTAATGGAAGAAAATCCATATGAAGCTATTAGGGTAAATGTATTTGGTACCGTGAATTTGGTGGAACTTTCATGTGAATTTAATGTTGAAAGATTTGTATTTATTTCCACAGACAAAGCGGTTAATCCAACATCTTTTATGGGGTTGAGTAAAAGAATTTCAGAACTTTATGTTCTAGCAAAAAAATGCCCTGTAAAGTTTTCAATTGTCAGATTTGGTAATGTTATTGGAAGTCGTGGGAGTGTTTTATGGAAATTTAAAAAACAAATTGAAAATGGAAGAGCAGTTACGATAACTCATCCGGAAATGAGAAGGTATTTTATGAGTATTCCAGAGGCTGTTTCGCTAGTTTTACAATCAACTATTTTGAATGGAAATTTGTTTGTTTTGGATATGGGAAAGCAGATATATATTGAAAGCGTTGCAAAAAAATTGGCAAAGATTCTAGGGAGGGATGATATTGATATAATTTATACTGGAATTAGAGAAGGCGAAAAATTATACGAGGAATTATTTTATCCTTACGAGGTTCCGTTAAAAACAGAACATCCTAAGATATATTCTGTGAATTTTTCGGTTCCAATTTCAACTGAACAAATTAAAAATCTTTCTAAAGAGATAATGGAGAATTTGTTAGTAGGAAATATTGAGAAAGCTGTTGGCATTGCTAGAAGAATTGTTCCAGAATTTAAATTTAAAGGAGGATTAAAATGAAGTTTATAGATTCATTTGTATTTAAATATGTAAAAAAAGAAAAAAAGAATGATTTTTCCAAAATTTTAAACGAGATATCTAAATTTTCAGAGCAAGGAATTAATTTTTCGGTAGAGTTAAATGAGAATATAGGGCGTTTAAGATTAGAATTGTACGAAACAAATCAAGAAAAAGATTTGATTTTTTTCAAGGGTTTATTATACACTAATATAGACAAAGTAGATTTTTCTAATTTGAGGGGATTTTCTGAAAAGATTGTATTACCATCTGGTTTAGTTTTAGATTATGCGATTTCCGAAGGTGCAAAGAGTGCCATTAAAGGGTTATTTTTAGACGGAGATGTAGCTTACGTAGTAGTTGACAGTAAAAAAACAGAAAAATTAACAAATAAAGCACTGGCAATTTTAGTGTTAGAATATTTGGTTAACAACGTCTTTGAAGTAAAGTTTAATCAAGATGATTATGAAATAGAGATTGAAACTGAATTAACTGATTATTTTATATAAAAAAGAGGTTAAAGCATGATAAGTGGTTTGGTATTATTATCAATAGGAGTGTTGCTATTATTTTCTATATTTTTTTCTTTTTCATTTTCTCTAATATTTTATTTTGGTCTTTTTATTGGAGTATTTGGTTTTTATAGGATAATAAAGGAATTTCCAAAAGGAGTTGCAGCTATTATATTGGGGATTATAGTTATACTGCATGGTTTAAGTTATATAAAATTAACATTTTTTGATTTCATTTTGGTACTAGTCAGTGCTGGGCTAATAGAAGTAGGCTTAGGATATATTGTAAAGAAAAAGTAACTAAAATGTGATATAATAGGGATTGCAATAAAAATAAATGGAGGTGGGCTAATGGGTGCTGTTGATAAAAAAAGAACTCTTACTCTGATAGGACATAATAGTTGTGGTAAAAGCATACTTTTATCTGCGATGTTGGTAAATGGAGGAAAGATTGATAAAGTTGGAAATAAAGAAGTAGATTTTGATCCCATTGAAGTAGAAAGAGGCTCAAGTATTTCTTCACACGTTGCAAAATTTGATTTTAATGGATATCAATTTACTGTTATTGATACACCGGGTTTTAGTGATTTTGTTGGTGATGTTATAAATGCGATATTTGTTGCCGAAAATATAGTTTCAGTGGTTAATGCAACAGCTGGAGTTGAAATTCAAACTGAAAGAACATGGAGTATAGCTGAGGAATTAAAAAAACCTATATCGGTGTTTATTAATCAGCTGGACAAAGAAAGGGCAAATTTTGAAGAAGCATTAGATAGTTTAAAAGAAAGATTTGAAAGAAAGTTTGTTCCAGTTTTTTACCCTATAGGTAAAGAAGATAGCTTTACGGGTATTGTAAATGTATTTTCGGGAGAAGCATTTGTTTACGAAAGTGGGAAGGCAAAAAAAATAGATATTCCCGAAGAACTAAAAGATAAAGTAGAAGAGTTAAGATCATCCATGATTGAAGATATAGTTTCTTTGGATGAGGAATTAATGGAAAGATATTTTGCAGATGAAGATATTAGTTCTGAAGAGCTTTTAAAAACTTTGAAAATTGGTTATAAAAATGGTGAAATTGTTCCAGTATTTTGTGGCTCTGCCGAAAAAAATATAGGTGTTGATAAATTTTTGGAAGTAATGTCAATTTTAGGTGTAAATCCACTAGAAGGAAATGCGTATAAAGCAGTTCTTGAATCTGGTGATGAAGTTGAGATTCTTCCATCAGAAGGTGAGCCCGTTGTTGCATACACCTTTAAAGCGATAGTGGATCAATTTGTCGGTAAGTTGAGCTTTTTGAAAGTAATTAGTGGAAAATTAACCGCAGGTGATACACTTGTTAATGTTAATAGAGGGGTAAATGAAAAAATTGGGCATATTTACTATCCTGTATTAAAAAATACAGAAGAAACTTCTGAAGCAACTTGTGGGGATATTATTGTTATTCCAAAATTGAAAGAGAGTGCCATTGGAGATACAATGACTCATAAAGATAGAAGATTAAAGATTGTATTACCTGAATTCCCAGAGCCAATGATTTCAAGGAGTATAAATCCAAAATCCAAGTCAGATATTGATAAAATTAGTAATGGACTTGCAAGACTTGCAGATTCTGATCCAACGTTTAGTTGGGAGTTTGATCCTGAAACTTCGGAAACAGTTATTTCGGGTATTGGAAATATTCATTTGGATGTAATGGTTGAAAGATTAAAGAACATATTTGGTGTAGATGTTGAAGTTGGAAAGCCAAAGATTGCATATAGAGAAACAATTACTGGAAAGGCGATTGGTGAACATAAACATAAGAAGCAAACAGGCGGGCATGGTCAATATGGACATGTGAAAATTGAAATAGAGCCAGTTGAAAGAGGAAAAGGGTTTGAATTTGTTGATAAAATAGTTGGAGGGGTAATTCCTAAAAACTTTATTCCATCTGTTGAAAAAGGAATCAAAGAGGCTATGAAAAAAGGATCACTTGCAGGATTTCCTGTAGTTGATATTAGGGTTACATTGTTTGATGGCTCGTATCATGAAGTTGATTCTTCTGATATTTCTTTCCAAATAGCTGCAATACAGGCATTTAGGAAGGCTTTTGAACAAGCAAGACCCGTATTACTTGAACCTATAATGGAAGTTTTTGTATTTGTACCAGATGAAAATGCAGGAGATGTAATGGGAGAAATTAGTTCAAGAAGAGGTAGACCA
Source organism: Thermosipho affectus (assembly GCF_001990485.1). NCBI lineage: Bacteria > Thermotogati > Thermotogota > Thermotogae > Thermotogales > Fervidobacteriaceae > Thermosipho > Thermosipho affectus. Next base: position 74,161 of record NZ_LBFC01000022.1, read on the forward strand.
CATGGAATGGAACCTGCAGGAAAAGGAGTTACAAAGGTAACAGCTGAAGTGCCACTTGCAGAGATGTTGGATTTCTCGGGTAGACTTTCTTCTATCACAAGTGGTAGAGGATATTTCACTATGAAATTTTCGAAATATGATATTGTTCCGCCAAACGTTCAAGAAAAAATTATTCAAGAAAGAAAAAGAGAAATGGAACAAGAATAATAAGTTTTAAATCTTGCGGGGCTAAAAGCCCCGCATTTTTTTAAGGAATAATTGTAGGTTGTGTAGAAAAATTTACTTGGAAAAGAATATTTGGAGGTTGAATATGGAGAAGAAAAACAAACTTCTAAAATTTCTAATAGCGTTTGTTATAGCAGTTTTAGTTATTTCGGAAATTTTGTTGTTTTCTTATTTTAATTTTTTATTAAAAAATGTATATGGTGTGGATGAATCATTGTTTTCAAATTTCAAGAGTTATGCTGCGTATTTGTTGAATAAAGTACCTATTTTAAATAGGTATGTAAAGTATGAGTCATTAAGTGTAAATGAACCCAAAAAGTACTTTACAGAAATATTTGAAAGTTATAAGAAAAATATAGAGGGGTTAATTAAGCAATCGGAAGAAAAATTGAAAGAGGCAGAAAAATTAAGAAAACAAAACGAAATTTTATACAATTCACTTAAAAGAATAGAGGATGAATGGAAAGAGAAAAAAATAAGTGAAGAATTATCCAAAACAAAAGTTTTTGATACTGCTAAGAATTTAAATAAATTAGTTGAAATTTTTAAAAATGGAGATGCAAATGAATTGGTACCGTTGATGAATAGTAAAGATGTGAATGTAGAGACATTAGCTGTAGTTTTTCAGCAGTTAGCTCCAGACTTAAGGAGTGAAATGGTACAAGCACTTGCAAAAGTAAATCCAACAAAAGCAGCTGCGGTTGTTAATAAAATTTACAATGTAAATGAAATTCTTAGTAATTTAAATGAAAAATTGGAATTTTTGAAAAAAGAGATTGATAAATTGTACACATTACAAAGTCAGTTGATATCACTTGAAGGATTTAACAAAGCAGTAAAAGGATATTTATCTTCATTAAGTGAAAACGAGATTTACTCAATGATTAATTTATACAAGGATTCTCCTAGAATTGTATATTATCTGCTATCTAATGTGGATGTCTCAATTACAAAAAGGATTTTAAAACGTTTAAAAGATGAAAATGAGAAACTTTTTGTTGAGTTAATAAAATTAGGTGGTGGAATAGAATGAATCTTTTAAAACAACTTATTGCTAATAACGTTGAAATGAATCATGGTAAAAATGTAAAATTAAAAAGCCAAAAAGAAAGTAATAGCGCTTTTAAACAATTAGTAGAGGAAAAAAAGAAAATTTTTGGAAAAACAGTTTCAAAAGAAATATTAAGGCTACAAGATGAACCTTTTGTAGATGAAAAAAAATTACTAAAGCATGTTATAGAAAGTTTGGAAACTTCTGTTAGTACTAAGAACTTAACAGAAGACGTTAAAGATAAGTTTTCAAATGTTGTTTTCGAAAGAAAAAATGGAGAGAATTCAAAAAAGAAAGAATATAAATTTAGTAATATGGATGGTAAAAAAGAAATTTTACCACGAGACGAAAAAACCATGCTGCAAGAAAAAAAGATAGTTAATATTTTTGAGAAAAAGGAAATCTTAGAGTTAGACAGATTAAAGTCGGAAAGATCAGAGGAAAAAAACGTAAAAAATAGTATTTTAAGAAAGATGATTAGTGATATAAAGGAAAATAATGAAAAGTTACTCGTCTTAAAAAGTAAAAAAGATGGAAAAGTAAAAATTATAAGTAAAGTTTTTGTTGAAAATGATATTGTTGAAAAGAAAAATTTTATAAAAGAAAATACAAATACTTTAAAAAAAGAAATTACAAAATTAAAAAAAGAACCATTGGAAACAGGGAAAGATCAGAAGTTTTTTGATATCTCAAAGAAAGATGAAAAATTAAAAAATTTACGGAGAAATGTTATAAAGAGTAAAGTAGTTGAAAATAGTAAAGTAATTGAAAAAAAGGAGGATATATCTCCTTTCCATTCAATAGAAAAAACTTATTTGAATGTAAAAGAATATGTAAATGGACTCAATGAAGATGGAATTTTTCAAGGTGATTTTGTTGGTGATATTAAGAAAAATATAACAAGTGAAAATATAAAAAATAATGATAAAAAGAAAAATATAATTCTAAATTCTTCAAAGAAGATGGATGTTAAAAATATTAAAGCTGTTAAGTATAGTAAAGCTAAAGAAGTGAAAAAATTGGATGTTCCTGCAAAAATAGGCAAAGAGATAGAAAAAAAAGAAACTAAGATAAATTTAAAAGTGCAAGAAGTTATAACGAATTTTTTAGAAAAGTTAGAAGGGAAAGAATCTTATCTTTTAGAAAACAATCAAGTGAGCTTAAATGTGGATATTAAGGATTTAAGATTGTTGTGTGAAAATGTAAAACATTTAAAAAATATTAAAATAAAAGATGTGAAGTTACCAAAGGATACCCCACCCAAGATTAAAGTAATTTTTACAAATGAGAATAACCTAGAAAAAAAGCTATTAAAAAGAGATGTAATATTGAATAGGAGTATAATTTTAAATAAAAAAAAGGATGTAGTTTACTTTTTCAAAGACAAAATATTTAGAATTGGAAATAAGACTATAAATTCTTTAATATTAATACCTATTTCTATGACAAATGAGAAATTATCCCCAATAATTAGAGAAAAAAATCCTCCAAAGACAAATGAAATTAATAGAAGGGTTAAAATTTTAGAGCGGTTTATTAGGGAAAACAATGTTTTTTTGAAGAATAATATAAAGGGGGATAGTGAACATAAGTTGAAAATAGAATTTATTTTTGAAAGCGAAAGAAATATAAAAAAACATGTAGCACGTAAGGAAGTTAATCCAAAAATTTCCAATGAAATTTTCAAATATCAAGCAAGAAAATTATATAAGATGCCAAAATATGAAGAAGTGCATACGAAAATTGATCTTTTGAATAATACAGAGAAGGCGAACAATTTACATGTAATTAGAACAGAACTAGAATCTCAAAATAGAAACATAGAGGAAATTTACAAAAAAATTACGGAGATGATAGAGAATAAAGGAAGTTATAAAGAAAAAGCAATAATTGATTTAAAACATCCAGCTTTTGGCAAGCTTGAGGTTAATTTGGAAAAAGTGGATAACGAAGTAGTTATAAGATTTGTTTTTGAAAATAAAGAATCAAGAGATATTGTAGAAAAAGGATTACACAATTTAAGGGAAAGATTTAATAATATAGGGCTTGAGATCAAAGAATATTCTTTTGAAGTTAAAGAAGAACAAGAATGGTATGAAGAAGAAAAACAAGACAAAGGAAATGAACAAAATAGAAAGCAAAAAAAGAGGTGGGTGAAAGATAATGATGAACTGGATACAAATGAATAATATTTATCCAATGGAAAATTCAAAAAATCACGGTGTAAAAAAAGAGTTAGACAAGGAAGCGTTTTTAGAACTATTAGTTACTCAATTAAAAAATCAGGATCCTTTAGAGCCATTAAAAGATAGGGAGTTTATTGCTCAAATGACGCAGTTATCTACACTTGAACAAATTACAAATATGAGTGAGTCAGTTCAAAAATTTGTTGAAAGTTCAGCATCGTTGTATAGAGCACAAGTTTCATCTATGGTGGGAAAGTATGCTGTTGTAAAGTCGAATATTATTGAGTTAAAAAACGGTGTGACAAATACCCAAGTTTTTAAATTAGAAGAACCTTCGCATGTAATTTTAAAGATATACGATGAAAATGGGAAAATTGTTAAAGAGGAAGACCTTGGAAATTTGGAAGCAGGTATGCAGACCTTTTTATGGGACGGTAGGAACAATGACGGAGTTGCTTTACCAGATGGGATTTATAATTTTGGACTTTATACGGTACAACCTGATGGAAGTTTAAGTGAAATTTCAGCTATGGATGGTGGAAAAGTTGAAGCAGTGCAGTTTAAAGATAATGATGTATATGTACTTGTGAATGGGAATTTGTATCCGATAAATTCAATAATAGAAATTTCTGAAGAGGGGTGAAATAGATGATAAGATCAATTTACAGTGGAGTAACTGGTCTTCAAGGATTTCAACAGGCTATTGATGTCGTAGGAAATAATATTGCAAATGTCAGTACAATAGGTTTTAAAGCATCGCGCGTAACTTATGCAACAACTTTTTCTCAGGTTTTGGAGTTGTCAAAAAGGGCAACAGAGCTTACAGGTGGGACAAATCCAAAGCAAATAGGCTATGGTGTAAAAGTTGCATCAATAGATAAGATAATGTCTCAAGGGAGTTTTCAAAACACGGGGAAAAAAACTGATCTTGCAATTCAAGGAGATGGTTTTTTTATTCTAAGAGATGGTACAGGAAAGACATATTATACTAGAGCGGGGAACTTTGATTTAGATGTGAATGGTACAATTATACAACCAACTTCAGGGTTAAAATTGCAGGGATGGATAGCCGAACCAGATCCAGAATCTGGCAAAAGATATGTAGATACAAATAAACCAATATCAGATATCCAAATTTCTGCTGGACTTTCTATGTCTGCAAAGAAGACTACTTCTATGACTGTGGCAAATAATTTAGATGCAAGAGTTGGCCCAGGTAAAACTGTTATGACATTGTCAGGTTACGGAGGAACTTCTGTAAATGTAAAGATAATTTTCGATAGAGATAAGGGAGGTTTACAGGATCCATTTGCAGATTATCAAATTTATAGAGCAAAAGTATACAGTGGAACAGATGATAATATCGATGGAGAGATATATATGAAATTTGACAAATTTGGTAATGTTGTACAATCTGGTGCAATAAAGCAAAAGTTGAGTGTTACAGCAACGACTGATGGAAGTGTTAATTTAAGTGGAATAGGTCAGGAGGATGGAAATTACACATTTATTATCAGAGATTCTAGTGGCAAAATTTTGGATGTTCAAACTGCTAGTGTAAGTTCAGGAACTACAATTGTTGCTTCTGATCAAATAAAGAATGGTAGTGATTATGTGATAGAAGTTGCAAAAGATGTTGTTGATCTTGCAACTCCTGGGTTTATCGCATCAACGGAAAATGGAACGGTGGTTTCAACTAATCAGTTGGATTTCACATATAACGGAGCAGATATTTCTTCCAATGCAAAAGTATTTGTTAGAGATTCAAACGGTAATTTGGTTGCACAATATGATTTTACTTCTGGTTTGATAAATGGTACAAACTATAGTTTGACGGGTGTTTTTGATCCAGCAGAGACTTATACGGTGGAAGTTTATAACGGTTCGACTGTAAATAGTCTAGTAGTTCCTGGAAGTGGTGAACCTAGATTTTACGAAGCGGATAATCCTACTAATTTTTCTGTTACAGATTTTAATTCACCATTTTATACAACATCGGTGCAGGTATATGATACGCTTGGTAACGCGTATACATTATATATAGATTTCGTAAAACTTTCTGCAAATTACAACGATGGTTCTGCAAATTATAAAAATGCTTGGGCATTTAGAGTAAGGAGTGCTTCGGGAGAGAATGTAAAATATTTAAGTAATTACGATACTGGGCAAGAGATAACAAGTGGTACAACTGGTGTTATGACTTTTGATGAGAGTGGAAGGTATACAGGATTGTATGCTTTTGATCCAATAACTGGTCAGATAAATCGTGGAGAATCTATTGATGCAATTAAATTTAATGCTGCAGAAAACGGAGATGGGGAAGTAAAAATTAAATTGAATCTGACTGGTATAACGCAGTTTGCTGCAACCTCTGATGCTTATGTTGTTGAACAAAACGGAAATGCTCAAGGTACTTTGGAGTCTTTCTCAATTGCAGAAAATGGAGATATAATTGGTACATTTAGTAATGGACTTACTGATAAACTTGGGAAGGTAGCACTTGCTATTTTTAATAATCCTGCGGGTCTTTTGGAGGCAGGGAACTCTCTTTACACGGAAAGTGCGAATAGTGGAAGCGCAATAATTAGACAACCTGGATTTGGGGGTTCTGGTGCATTGATTTCTGGAGCACTTGAAATGTCAAATGTAGATTTGTCCGAAGAGTTTACAAAATTAATAATTGCTCAGAGAGGTTTTCAAGCAAATGCGAGAGTTGTAACTACTGCTGATCAAATTCTTCAAGAAGTAGTGAATTTAAGACGATAAAATAAGGGGTGAAGTGTATTATCTTACTTACTTTTTTAAATAAGAAAAAATTTTATCTTAATGCAGAGTACATTGAAAAAGTAGAAGCTTTGCCTGATACAACTATTACACTCTACAATGGGAAAAAGTATATTGTATTGGAAAGTGTGGAGGAAGTAATTGAAGAAATAATGGAATATAGAAGAAGAATTTTGAGTATTCCCCCTTTATATAAGGATGGTGAGGAATAATGGATATAGCATTACTGGGTGGTATGGGTTTGGCCTTTATTATGGTTATTTATGGTATTATATCCGGTGGAGGTGACTTTGCGGCTTTTATCAATATTCCATCAATAGTTATAGTCATTGGTGGTTCGATAGGTGCTGCAGTTGCTGCAAATCCTAAAGATATAGCTTTTAAATTTGTCCAAGTTGCACTAGAGTCTTTAAAAGAACCAAAGACTGACTATGTAAATCTTTTGAAAACTTTGGTTTCGTTATCTGAAAAAGCTAGAAGGGAAGGACTTTTATCCCTAGAGGAAAATATTGAACAACTTGAAGATCCATTTATGAAAAAAGGGTTACAATTATTGGTTGATGGTACTGAACCAGAAGTTTTAAAGTCTATGATGGAAATTGAAATAGAAGTTGCTTCAAGTGAAATGAATTTGAAAAAAGGGTTATTTGATGCAATTGGAGCATATGCTCCTGCTTTTGGTATGATAGGTACTTTGATTGGTTTAATACAAATGCTTAAAAGTTTGAATGATCCAAATTCTTTAGGTCCATCTATGGCAGTTGCACTTATTACTACGCTATATGGTTCAATAATGGCTAATGCCTTTGCGTTGCCAATTTCAGAGAAAATAGGAAAAAGAATATTAAATATGGAATTAGAAAAAAACATGATATTAGAAGGTATTTTATCAATTCAAGCTGGAGAAAATCCAAGAATATTAGAAGAAAAATTAAAGGCGTTCTTACCTCAAGCGGCTAAAGCACAATACGAGGCATCTACTCAGGAGGCAAGTGCATAATGGCTAAAAAGCAAGAATGTCCAAAAGGTGCCCCTTTGTGGATGACCACATATGGTGATATGGTTACGTTGTTGCTGACATTTTTTGTGTTGCTCTTTGCAATGTCTAGTATTAGTCCAGGTAAGTTTCAACAAGTTGCGGTAGGTTTAACATCGGCTTTAAATGGAAATCCCCCAAGTGTTTTAACTGGTGGAAAATCTTTACAAACAGAACCATTAATTTCACAAAATCCTGGGGTTTATCAGGAGATTTTAAGGATATCAGAGGAATACAAAGGAAAGGTAACTGTACAGGAAAAAGATGAAGGTACATTAATTACAATTAGTGATTTGGATATATTTGAACCAGGGAGTGCAAGGTTAACTGCTGAAGCGAAAAAACTTTTGGAAAAATTGGGAACTGTGATAATTGAACATACTACTAATGTTCTCGAAGTATATGGTTTTGCAAATGAAATACCTTTGCCTGAGAATTCTATATATTTTTCCAATTGGCATCTCAGTGCTGCACGGGCTTCTAGTGTTGTTCTTTTCTTTACAACAGAATTAAAACAGAAACGTTCATTAGAAAGAATAGCGGATATCCAGTTAGGAAGGTTTGATCCAGATTACTATTATGCACCTGAGAGGTTTGTACCAATAGGGAAGGGTGATGTTGAAATACAAAAAGAAATAAAAGCATTGAGAAATTTATATGAATTTAAACTTGAAGAGATGAGAAAAAAGTTAGTTGCAGGTGAAATTACGAGAAACGAGTGGAATGATTTTGTTGCAAGACTCACTCAAGAAACCGATCAGAAAATCGTGGATTTAAGGCAAAAATATAGAAGAATTGATATTTTGATAAAGAGAGAATTAGCAAAATAGGAGGGGTTCAAATGCCAGAGGAAGAAATTCAAGAAGCTCAGCCAAAGAAAAAAAAGGGAATAATGGGATTGCTAATGCCAATTTTGATACCTTTAGTTATATCGTTAGTGGTAAGTGTTGCAGTGGTTATGTTCTTGGGCAATAACACTCAACCACAAGCTGCAAAAGAAACTACTCAATCTGAAACTACTTCTGCAGTTCCTATAAAAGCGGTTGTTATTCAGCCAGGAACTTATCAGACGTTTATGTTAAAAGGCGGAAAGGAAGTTGCTGTTATTGACTCGCTTTCGTTTAAGGTGGGAAGCGATCAATGTAGAGGTTTAATTGCAGAAAAGAATGATGAAATCATGGATGCTTTAATGCTTATTTTTCTTAGTAAAGAGAGAACAGAAATAAATACACCTGCAGGGATAGAACTTTTGAAAAAACAAATAAAAAATGCTGTAAATGAAATAACAGGATTTGTTGGTGAAAAAGAAAAACAAGGAGTGATAGATGTATATCTTTATATAAAAGCTGTTAGCTCTGTACAGTAATTGAGGTGATAATATGTCTGATGTTTTAAGTCAGGAAGAAATAGATAGGTTATTACAGGCTGTAAATCAAGGAGAAGTATCGATTGAAGAGGTAAAAAAAGAGGAAGAAGAGAAAAAAGTTAGAACTTACGATTTCCTAAGACCTAGGAAATTTTCCAAAGAACAAGAAAGAACATTGCAGATGCTCCATGAGAATTTTGCAAGAAGTTTATCAACGTATTTTTCTGGTAGATTGAGAAGTTTTGTTGCGGTTGATCTTGTAAGTATTGACCAGATGACATATGATGAGTTTATAAAGTCGATAAAAAATCCTTCCTTTATTACTGTATTTTCTGCAAAGGAATTTGTTGGAAGTGCTGTACTGGATATAGATTTAGAGATTTTTTACGGTATTTTGGAAATTTTACTAGGAGGTCCAGGAACTTCTGTTGAGTTAAATAGACCTCCAACAGGAACTGAAATAGAAGTTATGAGAAAAGAAGTTGTAAATATCTTGACAAATTTATCACAGGCGTGGAATAGTGTTTATTCTTTTGTTCCTGTTATTGAAGCTATTGAAACAAACCCACAATTTGTTCAAGTGGTGGCGTTAAATGAAATGGTTTTGGTGATAACGTTTTTCGTAAATATTGGTAAACTTGAGGGATATATAAATGTCTGTTGGCCTTCTTCATTGGTGGAACCAATTGGAGAAAAGTTAACTACCCAGAGTTGGTTTAAAACAAAACAGAAAATTGTTTCCGAGGAGGATATGAAAGCTTTAAGAGAGAATCTTGCAAGAACAATTGTGGAGTTATCTGCAACTATTGGAGAAACTAACTTGACACTTTGGGATATTTTAAATCTTGAGGTTGGTGATGTAATACGTTTAAATACTTTTAAAGAGGATCCTCTAAAGATAAAACTAAATGGGAAGGATAAATTTCTTGGGGTTCCAGGTGTTTTTAAAGGAAGGTATGCAGTTAGAATTGTAGAGGTGTTAGATGAGGAGGAGATAAAATGATGGGAGACGAACAATTTCTTTCGCAAGAAGAGTTGGACTCTCTTTTGAATCAAATAGATGATTCGCAAAATGAACTAACTGATCTTGAAAAAGATATGTTTGGTGAAATTGGGAATATAATAATGGGGAGTGGGACTACTGCTTTATCAACACTCCTTGGGAGAAAAGTTGATATAACTGTTCCTACAGTTGAAATGAAGAAACTCAAAGAAATAAGAAAAGAGGTTAAAGGTAAAAATGCGGTAGTTTCGATAAATTTTGTAGGAGAAATAGAAGGATTAAATGCCTTGGTTTTACCACAGATTGCAGTGGCAAGGATTGCAAATATTATGATGGGTGGTACTGGAGAAGTAGAATCAGAGGAAGTGGATGAAATATCATTGAGTGCAGTCTCTGAAGCAATGAATCAAATGATGGGGGCGGCAGCAACTTCTCTTTCAGATATGTTAAAAAAACCAGTGGATATAACACCTCCGGTCGTTGAATTGTTAGATTTTGATGATGAAAATGTTAAATTTCCACCGGTAGTTACTAACGAGGATGATGTTGTTGCAAAGGTTAATTTTAATCTTATAATCGAGGGGTTAGAACCTGCAGCCTTCTTTTTAACAATGTCACCACCTTTTGTAAAAAAATTGTATAAGATGTTATTTGGTAGTACTGAAACGGTACAAGAGGAAAAACAGTCTCCATTGCAGCCACAAACGCAAGTTAATAATCAATCTGGGAAGCCATCGATGGGAATGGCTACTTCTGAAAATGTTCAGAAAAATCCAGTTGCGGTTTCACCAGCTCAATTTCAATCTTTTGAAAGTGGAGGAACTGTAAAAAGTGGTACACAGATTCCAGATAGGATTCAAGCACTTTTAGATATTCCTTTAAATGTTGTTGTGGAATTAGGAAAAACGAAATTAACTTTAAAACAAGTTATGGAGCTTTCTGTAGGTTCGTTGATTGAACTTGATAAATTGACAGGTGAACCTGTGGATATTATAGTTAATGGGAAACTTATTGCAAGGGGTGAAGTCGTAGTAATAGATGAAAATTTTGGTGTAAGAATTACGGAAATTGTGAGTCCACAAGAAAGATTTTACACTTTAGAATAAAAAAGGCTTCGGAAGATCCGAAGCCTTTTTTATTTTTTCTTTGATTTAGCCGCTATTGAAAGGGACCAAAATAGTCCTCCAAATAAAACTACACCTGCAAAAATCATAAATATTATAGCACTTATGCTCATTTTGTCTCCTCCCTTTAAATTTCCTTCTTATAGTATTCGCTGTCCTTTGAAGGAATTTTTGAAAGAATAATAGCGATAATCGGAGTTGCAATTAGTATTGCAAAACCAGTTAATAATGCCCAAGTTGGATAACCCCCATATGGTTCTTTAATCTCATCTATTAATGTTAAAACAAGAACAGATATAAGTGCAGTTGGAATTATGAATTTTAACGATAAATTAAACCATTTTCCGATCTTTACTTCTGAAACTTTGTTGATATAATTTCTGAGTTTTTCCGCACCAAAAACCCAACCAATGATTATTGATTCCAAAATTCCAACAATTAATAATGCATATATACTAAGAAAGTGATCAATGATATCAAGCCAATACAGACCTCCTTGCGTGGAGAAAAGAAGTCCACATAGGAATCCAAATATTGAAAATCCTATTAAAAATGCCTTTTTGTTTGTTTTGAATTTATCAGATGCTGCTGCTTCTACCGCTTCAACTAGCGAGAAAGCAGAATCAATACCAAGTGTTAATAACATCAAAAAGAAAGCAAGACCAATAATTGATTGGATAATCATACCACCTGGGAATAAAGAGATAGCTTTTGGATAAACTACAAATGCGAGTCCAATTCCACCTTTTACAACTTCATTGACAGGACTTCCAGTTTGTAAAGCCATGTAACCTAGCACTGAAAATACGGCAATTCCAGCAAGAAATGATGTAGCAGAGTTTCCTAATGCCGTAATTATAGCGTTGTTTGCAATGTCTTCATCTTTTTTGTTGTAACTTCCGTATGCAATCATTATACCAAACGCCAAACTAAGCGTGAAGAATATTTGACCAAATGCATTAGCCCAAACTCTTGGATCTGCAAGCTTTGCAAAATTTGGTTCAAATAGATAATTTAATCCTTGTGTTGCACCATCTAAAGTAATACCTCTGATTCCAAGTAGAATTAATAAAACTACGGGTAATGGGACTGTCCATACAACTGTTTTTCCAACTGATGATGTGCCTTTTCTTAAGATAAAGTAAATCCATAACCATGCAAGTACAAGTCCAATTAATATTGGCCATCTTATGGAACCTAATTCACCAGGACCATTGGATATTTTTAGAAAATTTCCAAAGAAAAAGTTGCTTGGATTGTCTTTCCATGCAACACCGAAAGAGTGATAAAGGTAGTTAAATATGTATGCCATTATAACATTGTAATAGAATGTTATTAATGCACCAGTTATAACAGCCCACCAACCGATAAATTCTGCACCTTTTTTGATTTTTGCCATTGATTTTGGGGCACTGCTTTGGAATTTTTGTCCAATAGCAAATTCAGCCATAAGTAGTGGAATACCTGCTAAAAATAAAGCAATAAAGTATGGAACGTAAAAAGCACCTCCACCATTTGAATAGGCCATGTAAGGAAATCTCCAAGCATTCCCAAGTCCGGCAGCAGAACCAATTGCCGCAAGTACAAAAGCCCATCTTGAACCCCACTTTTGTCTAGCCATAAAATCCCTCCTTTGTTAAGGTTGTAAAAACATTTGTAACTTTTAAGAAATTTTCTTATAAATAATATAACATATTTAACATGTAAAAATCAAATAAAAAAATCCGTTCTAAAAAAACGGATTTTTAAAAATTTTTTGTTAATTTTGTATTTACTTAATGATGTATTTTTTTAATTATTATAAAATAACCCCTCACTTTGAGGGGTTATATAGATATTTTTTCCAGGATTTTATCACATATTAGACCTTTAAAGCCAGGTTCATTTGAAAGTTCGCTGAGTAATCGAACTAAACTAAAAAATACGTCTTTAGGTACAATTGAAGATACGGATAATAGATTTTTGGAAATAGTTTCCACGTTGTTGATTAAATTTTTTGCTTCATCTTCTGTCAAATTTGTCAAGAAATCAATTATTCTTAAAATTAAAGAGTTTGCATCGTGTAATTCTAGATTCTTTGGTATTTTTCCATTAATAATGATTTCTCTTGCGGTAGGAATATTAGAAGTGATATTCTCTATAAAGATTTTTGCAGCTTCTGGGCCTAAAATTCCAGATGCGAGTTGATATCCGTATTGTCTTTTTTCATCCTCGGTTAGATTTTTTAAAACATTTCCTAATTTGTACCAACTTCTAGGGCTTGGTTTTAGCGTAGTTTTTAAAGATATATAATTTGAAGTATGGAGAAATTCTGGATTTTTCTCTATAAATTCTATTATTTCATTTGGTAAATGATTATTTTTTGCCCAATTGATCCACTCAGTTGTATCTGGTGAAACTTCTAAGATAAAAAATCTTGATAAAAAGGCGGGATCAGTTATTAAATCTACTTGATCATACTCTTCATCTGGCGGGTTCATAGAAGCTACTATCCATGTTCCTTTTGGAAGAATATGGTTGTGAATACGCTTATCAATTAAGAGTTGCATTATTGCGTTTCTTATGCTTCTGTGAGAGCGGTTTATCTCATCTAAAAAAATTATGGTATTTTCGTATTCAGGCCACCAATCTGGTGCCAAAAAAACTGTTTTATTATTTTCTCTTGAAGGAAGTCCTATTAAATCTCCAGGTTCCATTTGGGATAATACAAGTATGATTAGTTTTCTGTTTGTTTCTTTTGCAATTTCTTTTATTATGTCAGTTTTTCCTACACCAAAATGACCTATTAGAAGTGGAATTTCGTTACTTTCCATTATTTTTTTCGATAGTATTTTGGCTTCTTCCAGCGTCAAATTGTACACCTCCTAATTCGACTAAGAGATCTTCAATAAAAGTTTCTTCTTTGAAAGTTTCAGTAAGGCTGTAAATGTATTTCCTCCCCTTCTTTTTTCTTTTTATAACGCCATTCATAAGTAATTGTTTTATAATGTTTGTTGAATCTTTTCCTCTGATTCCATCGATTTCCTTTTTGGTAGCGTTTTTTGTTGATGCAAGAAAGATAACAATTTCAAGTTGAGAAGTTGAGAGAGTACTCAAAGAACGCCTTTTAACCACTTTTTCAACATATGTTGAAAATTTTTTCTTTGTAAAAAATTTTATATATCCATCTATGTTTCTTAATTCTATACCTGATTCTTCGTTTAGATTGTATTTTTTTTCTAGATTTTTAATTATTTCTTCTAATTTTTTTTCGTCTATTTGTGTTATTTCAATTATCTTTTCTTTTTGAATACCTTTTGAAGCAAAAATTAATGACTCAACTATTGCTATTTTTTCCATATCCATTTTAAATTCTCCTTATAAAGAGGTTTTCTTCTATTATTATTTTTTTGAGTTTTACAAGTTCCAAAATTGCCAAAAATTTTATTATAATTTCATATTTGTTTTTTGAGTTTTTTAGAATATTTATTAAATTTTTTTCTGTATCATTTAAAATTTGACTCATTACTGTCTCAATAGAAATATCTTCTTTCTTTATTTTGTAAACTTTTTGTTTTAACTCCACTTCTTTTATGATAGAAGAGATTAGTTTCTGTAATTTTTTCTCGTTAATTTTAGGAAATACCGTTTTTACAGATACGGGAATATTTTTAATACTAACATTTTCTGCTTTTTTTATCTTTTTTACCATTTCTTTTAATTTAGCATATTGTTCGACTTGAAAGTAAAGTTTTTCTTTTGATTTTATAAATTCTTTATCTTCTGAGCTTCTAGGAAGTAGACTTTTAGATTTTAGCTCCATAAGATATGCAGCAGTTGCAATAAATTCAGATGTTATTTTTAGATTAAATTCTTTCATTTTTTGTAGATATTGATAAAATTCGTCAGCAAGCTGGGAAATCGGTATTTCCCTGATACTTAATTTCTTTTTTTGTATAAGAAAAAGAATTAGATCTAAAGGTCCTTCAAATTCTTCAAATTTGAAGATAAATTCCATTAAAATCCTTCTTCTTCAATGATTGAAAGGTATTTTATCTTGTATATTTCAAGTAAATTTGCAACTGTTTCTGGATCCTCGCATTGGATTTTTATAGATACTTGTCTTTTATCATTTTCCTTTAATGTTAATATGGAAAGTATATTCATTTTGTTATTTGCAAGGACATCAATAACCCTTTTTAATTCACCTGGTTTGTCTTCAAGTTCTAGTACAATCCTTGTGCCTTGTTCATCCATAGCAGAGAGTTCTGTAAATGCCTCAAGTACCTCCTGAACAGTTAATACACCAATTACTTCTGCGTTGTTATTGACGACTGGTAATATTTGGTCTTTGTTTTCAATTAACATTAATGCTGCTTCTTCAACATTTGAGTCTTCTACCACGTAAAAGTCTGGAAATGTTATATACATATCTAATGGCTCATCTAATTCTGAATCTCTAATGCTTGATTTGTATACTACTCCTTCAAATTTTTCATTTTCATCTAAAACTATACAATAATCACAAGAAAAGTCCCTCATTTTCCTTAATGCATTACCGATTGTTTCATTTTTTTTCAATGAAGGAAAATGTGTAAGTAACCATTTTTTTACATTCATAAATACAACCTCCTTTTAGAATATATTAATTACCCCATTTTCAGCACATATAACAAATACTTTATTTTTGTAAGAAAATATGTCGATAGGATATTTGTCAGTTTTAAATTCTTTTGTGTTGCCGTTAGAATTAAATACTATTAATTTATTATACGGTGCTGAAAGTATATACAATTTGTTGTTTATCACTTTTGCATTTGTTGGCGTATATTGTAACTTTTTCCATAACTCTATTTTATCATTTTTAATGGTGTAAATTTCATTACTAAACATTGAACCAAAGTAAATTTTTTTATTCCAATTTAATACAAATGAAATATAAGGAGATGTTTTGTAATTTTTGAAGTTAACCAAGTATAATATGTTACCACCACGTGTGTCTACGACGTAATCTTCTACAAGAAAAGAAGGGGTAATTAAATTGAAATTATACAATTTTTTTTTGTATTCTAAATCCACTTCTTTTTTCCAGATGAAAAGTCCTAAAGGATAGTTCTTATATATGTAGAAATAATTTGGAGCTGACAGGAATTTGTAGTAATATTCCAGGTGTAACGTGAAACTATATCCATACAAATTTCCATCTGTATCCAAAATGTAAACTTTATCTTTATCTCTCTGATAGAAGATAGGTTTTTTTTCAAGGTGTTTTAAATTTTTTTCGTGTGTTTTTAAGTTTAGGGAAATTAATTTTGTCCCTACTGTATCAATAATCAACAGTAAGTTTTTATCAAGATAAGATATTGCAGGAAAAATTCCCACATTGGTGAAGTAATATTCTATTTTTTCTGTTTCCATGTTATACACAATAACTGTTCTTTGAGTTGAACTTGTTAATATTAAGTATTTGTCAAATTGTGTATTCCTAAAGATGTATTTTACTCCCAAGTGTTGAGAAATTGAAAAAATTAACACGTTAAATATTAGAAGATATAGTATCAAGTATTTTTTTTGCAACGTATTCTTTACTCCCTTCAAATTTTAAAACTTGTGTTTTTGAAATTAAAAATACTTCAGAGTAATTGCTTCCCATTACTTTAGAAGCGTTATTTGCTATTATGTAATTAACTTGTTTTTTTTCTAACTTTTCTTTTCCGTATTCTATTATATTTTCCGTTTCTGCTGCAAATCCTACAATTACTTGGTTTTTAAGTCTTTGTCTAGAAATTTCTTTTAAAATATCTTTTGTTCTTTTAAGTTCTAGTATTAATGATTCATTAGCTTTTTTAATTTTTTTATCTTCCTTTCTAACAGGTGTGTAATCTGCAACTGCAGCAGTCATTATTACAATGTCAAAGTTTTTAAAACGTTTAACAACTTCATTGTACATTTCATCTGCCGTTCTAATTTCTATGTATTCATCTATAAAGTATGGTTTTTCAATGTTTGTAGGTCCTGAGATTAGTGTTACATATGCCCCCATTCTTTTTGAAATTTTAGTAAGTGCATATCCCATTTTTCCGCTAGAATGGTTGGTTATGTATCTTATAGGATCTATACTTTCTTGGGTTGGGCCAGCAGTAATTAAAATTTTTTTGCCGTTTAATTTTTTTTCTTCTAATATGATTTTCAACATTTCAATTATTTTGGAATTTTCTGGGTATCTTCCTTTTCCCACATCTCCACAGGCAAGGTGACCTGTTTCTGGTTCCACTAAATACCAGCCAATTTTTTTTAGTTTTTGTATGTTTTCTAGTGTGATTTTATTTTCATACATCCTAGTATTCATCGTTGGAACAAACACTTTAGGCGTATTATTTGGAAGTGCTATTGCCGTTGTTGTTAAAAGATTATCACCAAAACCGTTTGCAATTTTTGCAATTGTATTTGCAGTTGCAGGAGCAAGTAAAAAGATATCTGTTTTTTTGGAAAGTTCTGTGTGTATTATATATCCTCCATTTATTTGATATGTATCGGTGTATACGTTACAATTTCCAACTGCGGAGAAAACAGAAGGTGATATAAGTTTTGTTGTGTTTTCACTCATTATTACATCTATTTCAAAATTTTCTTTTCTTAATTTACTGACTAAGTCGACAGTTTTGTATATTGCTATACCACTTGACACGCCTAAAAGTATATGTGGCATTTTATTTTCCTCCTTTGAAGATATGTTTTTCTTCTGGAAATTTATTTGTTTTCACATCTTCTTTGTATGCATTTAGTGCATCTAGCATTATAGTAAATGTGTTGGCATATTGTTTTGAAAATTTTGGTTTAAATTCCGGATTTAGTCCAACTATATCATGAAATACCAAAACTTGTCCATCACAAAATCTACCTGCACCTATGCCAATTGTGGGAATAGAGAGTTTTTCTGTTATTTGTTTTGAAACATCTTCCGTTAGCATTTCAAGAACTATTGAAAATACCCCACATTTTTCTAATTGTACTGCGTTTTCAAGTATTATTTCTTTGGAACTTTGTTCTTTCCCTTGAACTTTATATCCACCAAAAATATTTAACGATTGAGGGGTAAATCCTAAGTGTCCCATAACTGGGATGCCAATATTTATGCATTTTCTTATTAAATTGCAGTGGATTTTCCCACCTTCGATTTTAACTGCATTTGCTCCATTTTTAATCAGTAATCCTGCGTTTTTAATGGATTCTTCTAAGCTACAACCATATGAAAGGAATGGCATATCTGCAACTATAAAAGAATTTGGAGCTCCCCTTTTTACTGCTTTGAGATGTATAATTATTTCATCCATTGTTACAGGAATAGTTGAATTGTATCCGAGTACATTATTTCCAAGTGAATCTCCTACCAAAATTATATCTACACCTGCTTTTTCGGCAATTTTAGCAGATGGTGTATCATAAGCTGTTACCATTACTATTTTTTCTTTGCCTTTCATGTTTATTAATCTTTGGATGTTCATATTTTTCACCCCTTCTTGTTACAATTTTAGCATAAAAAAACCCTCTTTTTTAAGAGGGAAGGAGATTTTCTAAACTCCATTTTAGTAATTCTGGATGTTTCCGATTTTTGAAATTCGGATCATTTTCTAATTTGTAGGCGTTTATATTTCCAGATTTCATTTGTTTTATTTTCTCTAAATAGTCAATCATTTTATCGATATCTTCTTTATTTCCAATTTTTCCATGTCCTGGAATTATGTTTGAAACTTTGGGCATATTTTCAAGTGTATTTATCCAAAGTTCTAGATCGCTATCTGGAACTATTTCTGGATGAATGTCTGTAATTATTGTATCTCCTGCAATTATGATATTTTCTGATTCAATGTGTATATAAGATGAATCTAAGGTATGACCAGGACCACTATATATAACAAGTTTTATACCGTCTTCATATTCAAAATAATTTTCAAATACTACATTTGGAAGTTTTATCTCAATGTCTTCTAATTTAAGTTGTTTTAGATAGTTTTCGTCCATTTGTTTCATAAATTCCCTTGTCAATTTATGTGAAACAATGGGACAATCAAATGCAGAGTTTCCAAAAGTATGGTCAGGATGATAGTGTGTGTTTATAACCAAAGAGATGTCCTTTCCAGAAATATCTTTTGAAAATTGCTTTATTTTCATTGCTTTTTTTGGGAAAAGTGAAGTATCTATTAGTATATTCCCTTTTTTCCCTATTATAAGTGTACTATTTGCGGCAAGTTCATTTTCGATAACATAAATTTTGTTGCTTATGTTTTTAATCATATTTATCCTCCTATATGATATACTTTTCATAGAAATATTTCTTTGTTAGGAGGGTGTATTCCTTGAATTTATCAAAAACTATACTACTTGTAGGATACTATGGTTTTGGAAATTTTGGTGATGAGCTTATGAGAAAAAGTATAAAAACATTTCTTAAAGGTAAGAACTTTAATGTTTTGGAGTTATTACCAAAAGATAAATTATCACATGGAGGTTACAATAGATTTAATTTAGTTTCTGTTATTTCCGCAATTTTAAAGTCAGACGTGGTCGTTTGTGGTGGTGGTGGCATTTTACAGGATAAGACAAGCTTAAGGAGTTTTATTTATTACTATACTATTTTTAAGTTATCATTGCTCTTGAAAAAGCCTGTTGTGTTTTTTGGAAATAGTTTTGGCCCTTTAAATTATTATTTTTCGCGGGTACTTTTAAAAGATTTGCTAAAAAATGATAATTTGTACATTTTTGCAAGGGATCCTGTTTCATACAAATTTTCAAAGTGTTTTAATGAAAACACATATCTTTGCACTGACCCTGGAATAATGGGCTTGAGTGATAAAGAACTTTCATTTGAGAAGAAGGCAGTAATAATTCCCAGAAAGATTAAAAGTTATATACCTATTTTATTCGATTTGAAAAGAAAAGGTATAAAAGAGGTAGTTTTTCTTCCGTTCTCTCCTGAGGATGTTAATCTTGCAAAAAAACTTTCAAATTTTTCAATTAAGGGTTTAAAAATGTACTTTTCTAGTGATATTAGTGAGATTTTTAGTTCAAGTATTGTGATCTCTGAAAGGTTTCACGGTTCTTTGATTGCGGCTTTCTATGGAAAACCATTTGTTTCAATTAAAGATGAAAAATTTAGAAGATTTTTTTCAAAATATGAAAATAACGATACATACTTTGCGAACAACTTATTTGAAGTTGCCTTAAAGTTAAAAGATATTCAACCTCCAAATATTAGTAAAAAGATGAAAGAAGAATGTGTTCAAATGTATAGAATGCTTGAAAAACTTCTTTTGAATATTATACGGTAACTACAGGATAATTATATACTGGATGATTTAGTATGTAAAATTCCTTATTGTATAACTTTTTAATATTTTCTTTGTTAATAACATCTTTGGGCGTGCCTTGAAATATTAATTCCCCATCTTTTAATGCATAGAGGTAATTACAATATTTTGAGGCAATATTAATGTTATGGAATGCGGCTAAAATACTTTTTCCTGATTCTGTAAGTTTCTTTAAAATTTCTACAATTTGAATTGCATGCGAAATATCCAAATGAGCAGTAAGTTCATCTACAATTATTATAGGGGTTTCTTGAAACAAACTTCTTGCTATTAAAACTCTACGTTGCTCTCCACCACTTAATGTGGAGAAGTATCTGTTTTCATATCCTGTTAATTCTACCATAGCTAGACATTTTTTTATTTTTGATGAATCATTAACGGTGTTAAAAAAACTTTTTTTTATATGTATAGCTCCAAGCTCGATAATATCCTTGACTTTGAATTCAAAAGTAGGGTTAAATTCTTGCCTTACGAAAGATACTTTTGAAGCTATAAAAGAGCGTGAGGCCTTTTCCAAGTTTTTTCCAAAAATAAATACTTTCCCAGATTTTGGCTTTATTAATTTTGTAATTAATTTTAAGGTAGTAGATTTTCCGCTACCATTTGGCCCTATTATTCCCACAAAATCTCCATGTTTTAAAGAGATATTTATGTTTTTTAATTTGAAATTTTCATATTCAAAACAAATATTTTTTGTCTCAAGAATTGTTTTCATATACACTTGCCACCTTTAACATTTGTTGGTATTTTTCTAATATTCTTTCAGCATATTGTTCTTTGTAAATACCACCGTTGTAGTGTTTTACAGCTTCTTGAATGTTTCCAAATTTATCGTAAAGGTACTTTAAATAATAACTTCCTATTTTTATATTTAATTTAAAATCCCACAATATTCTTGTCCAGCCTTCTTTAGGTTTTTTTAGGTTATAATAATTTGCAACAAAATCCGCCGTTTCAGGTTTTATCTGCATCATTCCAAGTTCCCCGTAAAGTCCTATCACATTTCTGAATTCACTTTCAACTATTATGACAGAAGTTATTAGAAGTGGATCAAGCCCTGTTTCCTTTGAAGCATCTAATATTGCATCTTCTATTTTTATTAACAACTCATCGTCTGCTGGTAAACCATATGCTCTTCTGTATTCTTTTACAAAATTTCTAAACCATTCACCGGGAAGAGCATATACGATTGAAAATAATATCAAAAACACAAAAACAAAAGTCCATTTTTTCATTGTTGCCCTCCTATTTTGGAATAATAAATGCCAAAAAAGTACCTAGTAGAAAGCCTGCAAGTGCTTCAATAAATGTATGACCACTATTTGGATCAACTTTTCTCCTTAACCCTACAGCATCAGATGCAATTATAGCAAGAAAAATAGCAGCTATTGCAGTATTAGGTGAGTCATATCCAGTAATACGTGCCACCTTCCAGGCCAGTGCAGATACAGTTGCAACATGTGCGCTTGGCATTCCTCCATACCTTCCAAAACTTTTAATATCTTTATAAATTAGAACTTTTAAAAATTGAGCGATTAAAAATGCGAAGAAGGCTGTTAACAATGCATTGTTTGCTAGTAAGTGCATTCTTCCCTCCTAAATTTCATACTTTTTTAATAGGTATAACAAATTTCCATTTTCTACATCTTTAAATTCCATTTTGTTGAATATCTTTTTTATTATGTATACCCCCAATCCCCCAGGTCTAATTTCTTCTAGTTTTCTTGGTTTTACTTTTGCAGGATCAACTTTTTCACCAAAATCTCTAAGATATACTTCCAATATATTGGGTTCAAGCCATTTTAAGGTCATTATTATTGTTTTATCTCTTTGAAATTTGTAAGTGTGCTCTATTACATTGGCGATTGCTTCGTTTACAGCAAGTTCTGTATCAAAAATATCTTGCTCTTTTATTCCTTTTTGAGCTAAGAAGTTTTGAATTACACTTCTTGCAATTTTTATATTTTCACTTCTTGAGAAAAAGGTTAAAGAAATAAAATCCATCATAGATTCTCCTTTATAATCTTTACTTTTTGGTTGTAATTTCCAAATTTATTCCAGCCTTCTTTTAGATTGAACTTGTTCTTTATATAGCTATCTACAATCAATATTTTGGGTCTTATTGATTTTACTACCTCAAAGAAGTTTTCTGTAATTTTTCTTTTGGATTCCTTTGTGATTTTAAAAGATTCTGGTAATATTTCCAAATTACTCAAACCAAGCTTTTCAAGATTATTTTTTGATCTTTCTAAAATCTTTTCAAATCTTTTTTTGCTTTCTATTTTTGAGAAAATACAACCACAATAGTTTTGTCTGTATATTTGGTTTTCTTTTACAAATTTTGCAGCAAGATGAGATTCATTACCTTTTCTAAAAAAGCTTTCAATATATTCAATTTTTTCCTCTTCCTCAACTATTTTACCAATATTGTTTATTTTTTCCAAAACTTTTTTTCTAGAAGCTGTTAAAGTTGTTGCAAAGGAACTTAATTTAAGTTCTTTTGCTTTTTTTGCGGTGTTTAATAGCCTAAAATAGATACATTTGTCGCATCTTTTTGAATTTTCACCAAGATTCTCTAACCCTTTTATTACTTTGAAGAATTCTTCTATGTTGTAATCACTTTCAATGAATGTCAAATTCCAGAGCTTTGCCAGTTTTTTAACTTCATTTAGCCTTTTTTTGTATTCTTCTTTAGGATGAATGTTGGGATTAAAAAAGTAAATGTATTTTATTTTATCTTTCCAGTGAAAGTACGCTGCTACAAGATCAGGAGCGCAACATACATGTAGTAGCATTAAAACACCTTCTTTGAGTCTAATAGTAAAGTTACAGGGCCATCGTTTTCTAATTTCACACTCATATTTGCTTTAAATTTTCCCGTTTCAACTTTGATATTATACTTTTTTACCTTTTCAACAAAATAATTGTATAAAATTTCTGCATCTTGCGGAGAAGCAGAATTGGAATATGAAGGTCTTCTTCCACGTCTACAATCCCCATACAAAGTAAATTGTGAAACAATCAGTATTTCACCTTTAATATCTAAAAGTGAAAGGTTCATTTTTCCTTCTTTATCGTCAAATATTCTCAAATTTAATATTTTTTCAACTAAGTAATCTGCATCCTTTTCTGTATCTTCCTTTCCAATACCTACAAATACCAATATTCCATTTTTTATTTTTCCAATTATTTTACTTTCTACTTCTACACTTGCATTATTTACTCTTTGTATTACCGCTCTCATCTTCTTCTCACCTTCAATATCCCCGCTTTTTTTTCTAAATCATTTATTACTGAGTAAAGCTCACTTAAAGATTTTACCACAATTGTTATATTTGCAAAGATAGTGTTCCAATTTTTTGATTCATTTAGTTTGAAGCTTGTAACATTAATTTTGTTTGAAATTAAGAGATTCATAATTTCTGGGAGTCTTTCTGTTTTATCAAATTCAATCTCGAGAATTGTTGTAAATCCATTTTCATTTGTTGTCCCCCATTTAGCTTCAAAGATTCTATCTTCATCAATGTGACGTATGTTTTTACAATTAATTCTATGTACAGTTATACCTCTTCTGCTTGCAACACCAACTATGTTATCACCTGGTACAGGCATACAACATTTTGCAATATGGACATCTAGATTTGATATTCCATCAATTATTACTATATTTTGGGGACTTGACTTTTTTTTATTTGATTTTTTCTTTTGCTGTTTTTCTTTTTTTTTCTCGATAATAGTCAGGATATCATTGAATGTAATACTTCCTTCACCAATTCTAGAGTAGAATTCTTCTACACTTAAATTATGACTTTTTAAAAAATTTTGGATTTTTTCAAGTTCGAAGAATTTTTCAATTGAAATGTTTAATCTCTTTGAAATTTTTCTGATTACGTCTTTCCCTGAATCAATTAGTTTTTCCTTTTCTTTTTCTCTAAAGAATCTTCTTATTTTTGCTTTTGTTCGAGGACTTTTTGCATATTTTATCCAGTTAAGACTTGGTCCTTTACTTGATTTATTAACGAGTATTTCAATAACATCTCCGTTTTTTAATTTGTAATCAATTGGAACGATTTTTCCGTTTACTTTTGCACCAGAAAAGTGGTGTCCGATTTCTGTGTGAATTGCGTATGCAAAATCTATTACAGTTGATCCAAATGGCATATGAATTATTTCACCTTTTGGTGTTAAAACAAAAACTTCTTCTAATTGTAGTTCATTTTTCAGTTCGGAAAGATTAGTATTTCCTTGTAATAACTCTTTCCGCCAGTCTAGTAATTGAATAAGCCACTTTTGCTTTAAGTTTACATCTTTTTCTTTATATATCCAATGTGCGATAAGTCCATATTCTGCTTCGTTGTGCATTTGTATATCCCTTATTTGAATTTCAAGTGGTTCACCATACTGAGTTATAACTGTTGTGTGTATTGATTTATAACCGTTTGATTTAGGTGCTGCTATGTAATCTTTAAATCTCCCGGGCAAAGGGACCCATATTTGATGTACAACTCCTAATGCAGAATAACAAAATTTTATATTATCAACAATTGCTCTTATACCGATTAAGTCGTAAATTTCTTCAAATTTTTTCTTTTTTTCTATCATTTTCTTCCAGATACTGTAATAGTGTTTATACCTTCCTTCCACTTTTGCATTAATGTTGTGTTCTTTTAGTGCTAATTTTAATTGGTTTACATATTCATTAGTTCTTTCTTCACGTTCTTTCTTTTTTTCAGAGACAAGTTCCTTTATTTTGTAGTATTCTTTAGGACGTAGTACTTTAAAAGATAGGTCTTCTAGTTCCCATTTTATAATATGGATCCCCAATTTGTGAGCAATTGGGGCATACACTTCAAGTGTTTCAAGAGCTTTATACTTTTTTTTATCTTCATTTTTAACAAATTGTATAGTTCTCATATTGTGCAACCTATCTGCAAGTTTTACAAAAATAACCCTGACATCTTCTGCCATGGCAAATAACATTTTTTGTATTGTTTCACTTTTTTTCTTTTGTTCTATATTCCCAACAGGTGCATTTATTTTGCTTACTTTAGTAACACCATCAACTATTAAAGCCACTTTTTCACCAAATTCATTTTTTATGTCATCGAGTGTAACTTTTCCTTCACTATCTTCAACTACATCGTGTAATATACCTGAAATTATAGTTTCGACATCAAGTCCCAAAGAGGCTAGAATTTTTGAAACTTCTAAGGGATGTGTAATAAAAGGTTCTCCTGATTTTCTAAAGAATCCTTCATGAGCATATTCTGCCATTTTTATGGCTTTTTTTATTTTTTCCTTTTCTAGATTGTTTAATTCTTTCTTTAGAAGCGTTTCCAAAGTTTTTATAAAATCTTCATATTTACTCAATTTAATCACTCCTCACTCTTTGGAAATAATTTTAACATATTTTTGTAAAAATATGTTATAATTCGTGTGATGATTATTTTCTTAAGCATATCTTAAAAAAAGGGAGGGGTCAAGGTGAAAAAGGTGTTCTTGTTTTCGGTTGTTTCAGTTTTACTTTTGTTATTACTAAGCGGTTGTTTTTTAGTTGATACCACACCTGTTACTTTGAAAGTATATGTTACTGATTATAACAGTGGGGCGGCGGTTTCTGATGCTAAAATCAGTCTGCTACATAATGGAATTGAAAAGTTAGATATTTATACCAATGAAAAGGGAGAGGCGTTAATTAATTTACCAACAAATCGCGATATTATCTATGTTGACTTAATAGTTACTAAAGATGGACATTCTGTTACTAGGATAAACAACCTTAAATTGGAAAAGGGAAAAGAAAATATTTTTGAAACACAACTTAGGGTAAGTTCTTTTGGTAAAACAAATGTTTTAGAACCTCTAACTGTTAATTTAGAGCTGTATGGAGATAGTGCAATGAGTAAAAATTTATCGTTTGTAGATAATGTACTGGATGTTTCAACGGATACTTTATATTACAAAGTAACCGTTGAAAGCAATGAGTATAAAGAAAAATACATCTATGTAAAATTAGGAAGTGTTCCAGGTTCTGGATTTTTTACAAATCCAAGGGATATTAATTATGGCTCACCAGCTGAAGGTAGTATTTCAACAGTTGGATTTGACGGATTGGTACCATTATATGTTGCTGCGTTTGATCAAAATGAAAATTTAGTTGTAAATGTATATTATCTAAATATCCATAGAAAGGGAAAAAGTGTAGATAACTATTATCAAGTCGAATATAAAGATGGTGCAAGGATTTTCGCGTATACCAGAAGAGGTGGAATAGCGTTTTATGGTGGTTCAGATAAGATAAATAAAAAGGCAGATATTACATTGAGAAAGCCACAAGCAGCTCCTGAAAAAGATACAAATCTTTGGGTAGAAGTAAAATGGATTTCTTGGGAGCAGTCAAGTGCATCTTCTACAACAGATCAACCTGATGCATATGTTGTATATAGAAGTTTTGATGGTGAAAGCTTTGAGGAAATAGCAACTGTTCCAGAGGGATACAATTACTATAGAGACAAATCTCCAAGACTTGAAGTTGGAAAAGAAGTTTGGTATAAAGTAGGCGCAAAATATGGAGATTATGTTGCAACTCCAACATTGTTAGGTTCTGTTGTTCCTTTGGATATTTTTGGTATAAAATACATTTCACCTGTTGATGGTGCGACAAACGTATCAACTAATCCAATATTTTCTTGGGAAATAGTAAATCCTGTAGAGTCAAAAGAAGGGACACCTGTTTATTACTTTGATATTTGGTTATACGATAACACCGTGAATGATTCTGGATATTATTCTTTAAGTAAATCTGGATATCCGAACTATAATTTTTTGATTACTACAGCAACGTCTATTGAAATTGAGTTTAGTAATCCTCCTTTAGGATTACGGTGGGTGGATTATGCGGCAAAGACGTGGTATCCATATGTTACTTTGCAAAAAAATAAAACATATGAGTGGGGAAATGAACTTGCAGTAGCAGTGGTAAGCGATGAAGATTCTGAAGCATATTCAATTTATGCTGATTTAGGCAAGATATTTGATCCATTTAAGATTGAAGCAGAAATATATAATACATTTACAACGGGTGAAAATTAAGAAAGGGGGTAGAAAGAGATGAGAAAAAGTTTAAAATTTATTTTTCCACTTATTTTGATAGTATTTTTGATATTTTCTTCCTGTGGATTAAATAGTGGTATAGTAAGTAATCCGGAGAATAATAATGTAAACAATGTAAAATTTGGCAGTTTAGAGGAAGAACACGAACAAGGAAAAGTATTGGTTGGATATGAAAATAGAGAAGATGTAGAAAAAGTAGTAGAGGCGTTGAATGGTAAAATTTCTGTTGATTTGCCACAAATTAAAGTTGTTTCAATTAAATTTGATGGTACGGTAAAAGATGCATATGAAAAGATTGTGAAATTAAATTTAAAGGGATTGAAATTTGTTGAGCCAAGTTACAAAAGATGGATAATTGATCCTAAACCTGTTTCTGATGAACATTTAATGATAAAATCAAATGGAGATTCCATGTTTTCAGAAAGAGGAGAAGAGGAATTTTCAAAGTACCTTTGGGGTCTTGAAGCAATAAATGTAAAAGCAGCATGGGATGCGGGATATAAAGGAAATGGTATAGTTGTTGCAGTTATAGATAGTGGTGTTGATGGTACACATCCAGACCTTCAAGGACAGGTTATTGAAGGTTATAGACCACTTACTAATGAAATGCTTTCCGCTGGAACAGATTCATCATTTGGTGGAGCTCATGGTACTCACGTTGCTGGAACGATTGCAGCATCGGAAAACTCTCTTGGAATCGTTGGAGTAGCCCCAGAGGCAAAGATAATGCCAATAGTAATTTTTGATGGTGCGGATGGTAAGTATATTGGTGATGACGAAGCTGCAGAAGGAATTATTTGGGCAGTTGATCATGGTGCGGATATTTTACAAAATTCTTGGGGAGGTTGGGGATACAGTTATACACTTAAGGCTGCATATGATTATGCTTTGGATAACAATGTAGTTGTAACTGTATCCGCTGGTAATGATCATACGGATCAACATGTGCATTATCCAAGTGGATATCCAGGAATTATACAAGTTGCAGCAGTAGAGTATAATGGTGGGAACTATAGGACAACGTGGTTCTCAAATAGAAGTGATGCAATAACAGTTGGAGCACCGGGCGTCTCAATTTTGTCGACAGTTCCATTGAGTACATCTAAAGGTTATGAAGGTCACAGTTTTGAAGATTCAGAGGGCGGATTGTACGATGTTTATCAGGGAACGTCAATGGCCTGTCCACATGTATCTGGTGTTGTTGCATTATTAAAACAAAAATATCCAAATGCAAAAGTATGGCAGATAAGAAAGCTTATAGAAGAAGGTGCTGTTGATATAGATGAAGCAGGTTTTGATCATTCATCAGGTTATGGACTTATTAATACAAAAAATTCAATTGGTATGGAATTACCAACAAGTGGAGGAATTGAATCATTTGATGTGAAAGTGGTTAATTCTCAAAATAATGGAATTTCCGGAGTTTTTGTTACATTAAAAAGACTTGAAGGTTTTGGTGGAGATTATTTTGCAAAGACAGATTCATATGGAATTGCTCACTTTTCAAATATTGATGCAGGAAAGTATGAAATAATAGCAGGTGGTCCCGATTCAAGCGATAGAAGCTATAATGGTGGATATCTTGGAAGTTATGCAACACGTAGAGAAGAAGAAAGGCAAGTTTCTAAAATATTGAATTTATCAACAAACACAACTCAAAAATTTACTTTTACTTCAACTTTCAAGTTTAAATTTGATGCACCATCGGTGAGTTTGGGACAGGCAACGGTGACAGTTGATTCTGCATTGCATGAGATTGTTTTGGGAAAAAGAGTTTCTTATAGTGAAGAAGAGTTTATTCCTGGAAATGAATATAATTGTTCAAACATTGCTGGTTTAGCACTGATAAGGATTGAAAGATCAAATGTTGGTGCAACTTGCACAGTCAATGGAACGGTAACTTTGAATGGTTATGAAATCCCAGTATACGGTACATTTGAATCAACAGATGCTACGCTTGCCACGGTAGATGAATTAGGTGGAGCAAAGCGTTGGTGGTTATTATTTGGTAGCAACTGATAAATTAATGGTAAAAATTCCCTCCCGTTTTCAGTCGGGAGGGTTTTTTTATAAATATTTTTTTATAAATATTTAAGTTATAGATAAATGAAACGAATGGAACAGCTTATTGTTAAAGTTTTTACACAGTGGTGTTTATTTTATAGCATTTAGTATCTTTTCTGGGGTTATTGGGAGTTGTGTAATTCTTACGCCGACAGCGTTATAAATGGCGTTAGCTATTGCTGCGGGTGGAGTGTCAATACCTATTTCACCTACTGATTTTGCACCGAAGGGGCCACTTGGTTCATAACTTTCGACAAATTTTACAATTATATTTCCAATGTCCATTCTTGATGGTATCTTATAATTCATTAAATTATTTGTTAATAATTTTCCATTTTGAGTGTATTTTACATCTTCAAATAGTGCCATACCTATACCTTGCACAATTCCACCTTCTATTTGTACTTTTGCAAGATTTGGATTTATTGTTACTCCACAATCTACGACACCTACGTAGTTTATAAGTTTCACCTTCCCTGTTTCAATATCTACTTCTACTTCTGCAAAACCTGCCATATAAGGTGGTGGAGATTCTTTGCCTACATAAGAAGCGTCTGCTACAAGTTGTTTTTGGTTTTCTGTGTAATATAGCACTGTGGCAAGTTCTTTTAGTGATACCCTTTTATTACCATCTTTTTCGTATATAAACTCACCATCAAAATCTGCCTTTTCTTCTGGAATTTCAAGTTTTTTAGCGCCTTCTTTAATTATTAATTTTTTCATTTTTTCTGCGGCAAGTTGTACAGCATGACCAGATACATATGTTGTACTTGATGCGTATGCTCCCGTGTCAAATGGTGTTAAATCAGTGTCAGATGAATACACAATTATATTTTCAGTTGAAACATTTAAGATTTCTGCAGCCATCTGTGCAAGAATTGTATCACTTCCTGTTCCAAGGTCTGTTGCACCAATAAGCAAATTAAAAGAGCCATCATCATTGAGTTTTAATATGGCAGATGCCATATCAATATTAGCAATTCCAGAACCTTGCATTGCTATAGCCATTCCTACACCACGAACTTTTGTTTCAGAAACTTTTATTCTTGGATATTTTTCTTTCCAACCTATTAATTTCATTCCTTCTTCAATACATTCATTAAGTTTACAACTTTTTATTATCATTTCAGCACCTTCACGACCTTCTCCCATAATTTTGAATATAGGAGATGTTTCACCTTCATTCATCATGTTCTTTTTTCGAAGTTCTACTGGATCTATTCCAAGTTTTTGAGAAAGTATATCCAGAGCAGATTCTAATGCAAAATTTGCCT
Source organism: Thermosipho affectus (assembly GCF_001990485.1). Lineage (NCBI taxonomy): Bacteria > Thermotogati > Thermotogota > Thermotogae > Thermotogales > Fervidobacteriaceae > Thermosipho > Thermosipho affectus. The sequence continues at coordinate 104,734 of NZ_LBFC01000022.1, forward strand.
GAATAGCACCATATCCTCTATAAGCACCTGCTGGTACTGTATTTGTATACACAACTTTTCCTTTAAAACGTACAGCATTTACTTTGTTGTATAGAGGAAGAGTTTTTGAACCAGCAACCATGAAAGTTGTAAGTGCGTGTTCGCCATAAGCTCCTGTATCAGAAAGCCCCTCCATATCAATAACTTTTAACTTACCATCTTTGGTGGCACCTAAGGTTACATCGAATCTCATACAATGTCTACGATAAGTGGATTCAAAAACTTCTTGGCGTGTGTATATTAATTTTGCTGGTTTTCCAGTTTTAAGTGTTACAGCTGCTACGAATGGTTCACCGTGGACTGCTTGTTTTCCGCCAAAACCGCCACCAATTCTTGGTTTAATTACTCTTATATTTCTTATTGGTATATCAAAAGCTTCAGATATTATTCTTCTAACGTGAAATGGGACCTGTGTGGAGCTGATTATTACAAGTCTTCCGTGCATATCAATGTAAGAAGTTGCTGAATGTGGTTCAAATGCAACATGGGCTTGGGCTTGCGTATAAAATCGTTCTTTTACAACTACTTCACATTTTTTTAGTTCTTCTTCTATATCTCCAATTTGCATTTCATACGATGCTGCAATATTTTTCGGTGCATTAAATCCTATTTCAAACATAGAATGTGCTTCTTTTTCTGGATGTATTATAGATGAATGTTCTTCGGCTTTTTCAAAATCAAGGACAGGTTCAAAAATTTCGTATTCAACTTTTATCTTTTTAAGTGCTTTTGTTACGGCATTTTCATTTTTTCCAGCTACAATAGCAACTTCATCACCTACATATCTTACATATTCATCTAATATATACCAGTCATGAGGTGATGGTTCAGGATGACCTTGTCCAGCTCGTGTTATTGGATTTTTTGGAACATCTTTATATGTTAATATACATTCAATTCCCTCAATTTTTTCCGCTTCAGATATATCAATGTGTTTTATTTTTGCAAATGCATGGGGGCTTCGCAAAATTTTTACTATTAAAGAATCTTTTGGAGCTAAATCGTTCGTATAGACGGGTTTTCCAAGCATTAATCCAAAAGCATCTTTTTTTATTATGTTTTTTGTAACTTCTTTCATTTTGTCACCCCCAAAAATTTCGTGATAGCTCTATGCTGACTTTCATATCCTGTACATCTACAAAGATTACCTATGAGTTTGATTTTTGCTTTGTTTAGGTCTTTAACACCAATTTTTTTGAGATACACAGTATTTAAAATCAGACCTGGGCTACAATAACCGCATTGGTCTGCTCCTTCTTCTGATAACAATTTTGCAAAAGCTTTTGCATCTTCAAGTCCTTCAACTGTAGTTATTTCGTGACCATCAGCCCTTGCTGCAAAAACTGAACACGATGGAATAGGTTTACCATCAAAGAGAACAGTGCAAATACCACACATTCCCGTGTCACATCCTCTTCTTACACTGTAATATCCCAATTTCCTTAAAACATCGAGTAATATTTCGTGTGGTTCAATATCTATTTCTTCAGTTTTATTATTTACTTTTAACTTTATTCTCATTGTATAACCTCCCTTAAAGCTCTTTTTAATAACGCTTTACAAACTTTTTGTCTGTATATTTTTGACGCTCTTAAGTCATCGGAAAATTTGATTTTATTTAATAAGGATTCTACGGCTTTGTCAATATCTTCAAAGAAATTAAGATCTTTTGTTATCAAAACTGCCATTGCTGGTCTTGCGCCTACAGCAATTTTTACTTCATTTTCCGATTTTGAAACGGCTATGTTTATTATTGAAAAATCATATTCTGAATTTTTGATATTTTTAAATGAGACCGCCAGAGGTTTTTTCTTAATTGTTATTTTTTCAAGTATATCTTTTTGAATTTTTGTATTTAGAAAGTCTTCTAGTCTTATTTTTCCATTTTTGTATAAATGTACTTCTGTTTCTAAAACTAATAGTCCGGTTATAAGATCTGAGAAGCCAAATTTTGGGAAGATAGTACCACCAACTGTTATGAGATTACGCATTTGAAAGCTCAAGATATTTTCGGTTATGTTTTTGAGAAATCCGTTATACAGATTCGAAATAATGGGATTATCTCCAAATTCGGATAAAGTTACCATTGCACCTATTTCAATTTCATTTTCACTTTCCCGTATAAAATCAAGTTTTGCATCTATTAAATCTATTGCTGTTTCAAAACTTTGGTTTGAAAGTTTTAGAAAAGTAGCACCACCTATAATTTTTGCATTTTTTGATGTTAATACTTCGTAAGCTTCTTGCAAATTTTTTGGTTTTAAATATTCTTTAAAATAAATCATATACTCACCACCTCATTTTTAAGGTTATAAAAAGCTTTTATTGTAAGGTTGTATACAAGTTTCTTTCTTTCACTTTTACTTGCTCTAACATCATTAATTGGTTTGGATAATTTTTCAAACTCATTTGCAAGGTATTTAAATAACTCAATTGAAAACTCTTCGCCAATTATTTTGCTTTCGATATTTTTATCTCTTAATATAGTTGGAGATACAGAACCAAAACAAATGGAAATATCTTCTATTTTCCCATTATTTTCTTTAAGTAATACAGCTATACTTGCTATTGAAATTATCATAGCATTTCTTTTTCCCACCTTTTCAAAGAAGAATTTGTAATTATTTTTTACATCTATTTCTATTGCGTATATGATTTCATTTTGTGCAAGATCGATTTTTGAAGGGCCTAAAATAAAATTTTCGATTGGTATTATTCTATTTGTTGGTTTTATTATTATATTTCCATTTAATAGGTAAGTTGCAAGAATAAAATCACCAGCGGGAGAAGCATTTGCGATATTACCAATAGGCGTGCCTCTATTTCTTATCATTGGAGAACCAATAAGTTTAATTATCTTTTCTAAAAATAAATTTGTTTTGTTTTTCTTTAAGAATTCCAAAAGATCTGTGTATGTTGTGTTGAGTGGAATTATTAATTTTCGATTTTCAAGTTTTATAGCTGATTTAATTTTTTTTGTGTCTATAACTGTTTGAGGTTTAATAATACCGTATCTCATTTTTACAAAAAGATCTGTTCCACCTGAAAATACCACTCCATTTGTGTTATTTTTAATTTTTAGAAGTTCATCTAAAGTTGAGGGGGAGTAATAATTTTTAATCATTATTCTCACATCCTTTTGCAGCTATCTTTACTGCTTCGATAATTTTTATATATCCTGTGCATCTACAGAGATTTCCTTCAAGTGCGTCTCTTATCTCTTCTTCGCTAGGAGTGGGATTGTTATCTAGAAGGTATTTTGTGGAAATGATAAATCCGGGTGTACAAAATCCACATTGAATTGCACCAGCTTTTACAAAAGCCATTTTAATAGAATCTTCTACTCCTTCAAGGGTTATTATCTCTTTCCCATCTAATTCTACTGCGAGCATAAGGCAAGAATGAACTGTTTTTCCATTAACAATTATTGTACAAGCACCACATTCACCTTCACCACATCCTTCCTTAATTGATGTTATTTTTAAATCATCACGTAAAAAATCAATGGCACGTTTATGTACTTCAACTTCTTTTGTTACTTCTTTCCCATTGAGTTTGAATTTTATCCTCATTTTATCACCTCTATGTATTTCAGTACTTCTTCTAATTTTGGAGGAATTTTTTTAATTTTTATATTATTTTTTATAGGATTTACATCTTTTAATCCGTTTCCAGTTATAAAGATGGCAATAGACTCATTTTTTGATATGAATTTTTGACTTAAGGCTTTTTTGAATCCTGCAAAAGCGGTTGCACCAGCAGGTTCTGCAAAAATCCCCGTTTTTTGTGCAAGCTCAAATATTGCTTTTTGTATTTCTATGTCTGATACTCTAATGAATTTTCCTTTACTTTTTTCAACATATTTACATGCTTTTATAACGTCTCTTGGCTTTCCAACTGAGATACTATCTGCAATTGTATTTGGTTGAATATCAAACGGAGTGTATGGTCTACCTTTTTCAAACGTTTTTGCTACAGCGTCTGCACCTTCTGCTTGAACACCAATTATCTTTGGTATTTTATTTGTTAGGTTTAATTTGTAAAAATCGTAAAATCCTTTGAAAATTCCACTAATCACAGTTCCGTCTCCTACACTTACAAAGACAACATCTGGCACATTGAAATCTAATTGAACTATAAGTTCCATTGCTCCTGTTTTTTTGCCTTCTAAAAGGTAAGGATTAATTGCTGAATTTCTCGAATACCAGTTTAATTTACTTCCAATTTTCATTGAAATATCAAAAGCTGTATCGTAATTTCCATCAATTTTTAATATATTTGCACCGTATACTACTAGTTGTGCAAGTTTTGCAATCGGTATATTTGATGGAACAAAAATGAAAGTTTTAAGTTTAGTGGTAGTTGTTAGTCCAGCAAGTGAACTTGCGGCATTCCCAGTTGATGCACAATAAATTGTGTCAAAGTTATATTCATATGCTTTTGAAATTGCAATAGCTGTTGCTCGATCTTTGTATGATCCTGTTGGGTTGGTTCCATCATATTTGAAGATTACATTTTTAACTCCATAAAAGTTTTTGAAAGAGAGGAGAGGTGTATTTCCAACTTTTTGTCTAATGGGATATTCTTTTATGGGAAGAATAGCTTTAAACTGTGAAATATCGCCGCATTTGTTAAATTGACTTTTCTTTAATTTTATTTTATCGTAGTCATATACTACTTCAATTGTGCCATACCTTGGGCCACATTTGTCACATGTATACAGAGTTGGTGATGGTTCAAACAACTTACCACATGTTATGCATCTTAACTTATACGTATTGCACATAAAATTCCTCCTTATTTTTTTTTAGATTATACTTTTATGTGGTTAAAAAATAAAAAAAGTAAAAACTAAAGAAAAATTAATTTGTTAGGTTATTTTCAAGTATAATAGAGTGTGGTTTGTGATATACTATAAATATGGAGGTGTAAGAATGAATAGAAACGAGGCGTTTGAATTATTAACAGAACACATAAAAACAAAAAATCTTATAAAACATTGTATTGCCACAGAGGCGTTAATGCGAAAATTTGCAAAGCATTTTAACGAAGATGAAGAGGAGTGGGGAATTGCGGGACTTCTTCACGATTTAGATTATGAATACACAAAAAATGATCCTGCACTCCATGGATTGAAAACAGTAGAAATATTGGGAGATAGTGTAAGTGATAGTATAAAAAATGCAATTTTAGCACATTGTGGTAAAAAAAGAAGGGAAACACTTATGGAAAAGGTAATTTATGCAACTGATCCAACCACTGGCTTTATCGTTGCATCAGCTCTTATTAGACCGGAAAAGAAGTTAGAGCCTGTGGATGTTAAATTTTTATTAAAAAGGTTTAAAGAAAAATCATTTGCAAAAGGAGCAAATAGGGAACAAATGAAAAGTTGTGAGGAATTTGGAATGGAACTTGAAGAATTTTTTGAAAAGTCTTTGGAAGCTATGAAAGAAATTTCCAAGGAGCTTGGTCTATGATTTTAAGAATAGTTTTGTGGACGCTTCCAGTTTTATTTATAAGTTTTGATTTAACTTTTAGCGATCTTTTTGTATTATTCCCTTTGTTTTTCTTTTTGGAATCTGTAGTTGATTTTAGTTTTGAGAAAGCTTTGAGATATGTTGTTTTTTTGAGTTTATATTCCTTTGTTGTATTTAAGGAGTTTGGAATAATTAACATACTTATAATCTTTTTTATTTTGTTCTTGGAATCATTTAGGGATAATTTTTTGAAATTATGGGTGCTTTCGTTATTGGAGAGTGTTGTTTATTTTGGTATTAGAATTTTTGTTGAAAGGAATATAGTTTTTATTATTTCCATATTAATTGCTTTTGGTTTTAATTTTTATTTGTTAAAAAAGAAAATAATAGAGTATAGATAGGAGGTATTATTTATGAGGGTTACTTTCCCAGATGGCAGTATAAAAGAGTTTAATAGTGGTATTACACCAGGGGAGATAGCAAAGAATATTAGTGAGGGGTTATTTAGAAACGCAGTAGGTGCGTTGGTTAATGGGAAATTGTGGGATTTGAATAGACCCATTGAATTTGACTGTGAATTGAAAATAATTACAAAAAAAGATGAAGAAGCACCTGAAATATACAGACATACAATGTCACATATTTTGGCACAAGCGGTTATGAGGATATACGGTGCTGAAAATGTGAGGTTGGGCATTGGTCCAACCATTGAAAATGGATTTTATTATGATTTTGATATTGTAAACGCTACTATTAAAGAAGAAGATTTGGAAAAAATTGAAAAAGAAATGAAGAAAATAATAAAAGAAGATTTGCCAATTGAAAGGTTTGAACTTCCAAAAGATGAGGCAATTAAATTAATGAAAAGTAAGGGACAAATTTACAAGGTAGAATTAATAAAAGAAATTGAGGATAAAAAGGTTAGTTTTTATAAGCAGGGGGAATTTGTTGATTTGTGTAGAGGACCTCATTTGCCAAGGACTGGAATGATAAAGCATTTTAAATTGCTTTCAGTATCTGGCGCATATTGGAGAGGTAGTGAAAAAAATCCAATGCTCCAAAGGATATATGGAACATCTTTTGCTTCAAAAGAAGAACTTGATAATTACTTAAGAATGATTGAAGAAGCCAAGAAGAGAGATCACAGAAAACTGGGACCTAAGTTGGGGTTGTTTTTTATAAATAGTGAAGTTGCAGCCGGAATGCCCATCTTTTTGCCAAAAGGTGCAACTATTTTAAATGAGTTAATGAATTTTTCGCGAGAATTACATAAAAAATATGGTTATACTGAAGTGATAACTCCATTAGTTATGAATGTTAAGCTCTGGCATCAAAGTGGTCATTGGGATCACTATAAGGAAAATATGTATTTTACGGAAAAAGAAGAAATAGAATATGCAATAAAACCTATGAATTGTCCTGGACATATTTTAATTTACAAAAACGATGTAGTTTCTTATAGAGATTTACCTATTAGGTTATTTGAGTTTGGGAAGGTTCATAGATATGAAAGAAGTGGAGTATTGCACGGACTTTTAAGGGTAAGAGCATTTACTCAGGATGATGCACATATATTCTGTAGACAAGATCAAATAGAAGAAGAAGTTAGTAAAGTAGTTAAATTAATAGATGAATTGTACAAACCATTTGGATTTTCATATAGAGCAACTTTAAGTACAATGCCAGAAGATCACATGGGAGATGAGGAAACTTGGAATAAAGCAACTGATGCTTTGAAAAAAGTTTTAGAGGATATAAATCTTAACTTTGATATAGCAGAAGGTGAAGGTGCTTTTTACGGTCCAAAAGTTGATTTTCACGTAAAAGATTCCTTAGGAAGAGAGTGGCAATGTGCAACTATACAATTGGACTTTCAAATGCCTGAAAGGTTTGAAATTAGTTATGTTGATAAAGATGGCAGCGAGAAAAGACCTGTTATGATACATACTGCTAAATACGGTTCTTTGGAAAGATTTTTTGGAATATTAATTGAGCACTTTGCAGGTGCGTTTCCTTTGTGGCTTTCACCAATTCAAGTGATTATATTGCCGGTTTCCGATAAGTTTGTTGATTATGCAGAAGAAATTTATAAGATACTTGAAAATAATAATATTAGAGTATCATTAGATGATAGAAATGAGACTTTGGGTTACAAAATACGAGATGCTCAAATAAATAAAATACCATACATGATTATTGTAGGAGAAAAAGAGGCGGAAAGTGGTAAAATTAGTATTAGAAAAAGAGATGGAAGTGAGCAAAAAGATATATTAATAGACGAATTTATTGAAAATATAAAGAATATGATAAAAGATAGAAGGTGAGAATTTGATTAATGAAAAATTGTTAAAATATGTAAAAAAATATAAAAGTGAAATAGGTTTTAAAAAGGGAGAAAAAAGGGTAAATGTATTTAAAGAAGAAAAATTTCTGAAAATAGAAAAGGATAACAAAGTATTATTTGAAATTGTGGATGATGAAAATTATTATGAGTTAATTCCTATTGTTATGGAAAAGGTATTGAAGGGGCATTTAAATATATTAACAAAAGAAAAGGCAGAAGAGATTATTGTCAATTTATTGGTAAATATTATAGTTTTAAGTGAAGTAGAAGATGAAGAAGGTTTTAGCCATACGCAAAGAGTTTCAAAACTTGCGGAAAAATTTGGAAAATTTTTAGGAATGGATGAAAAAGAATTAAGAAAATTTGTAAGGCATGCTTATTTACATGATGTTGGGAAAATAAGCTTGGAACAGGTGATGCTGTATTCGCCAACAAGAATAAGTCTTTTTGAAGAAAATTATCAAGATCACACTATAATGGGAAGTATTTTTCTTTCAATGTTTGACGTTTTGTGGGAATATATACCCACTGTTAGATATCATCATGAGCGGTGGGATGGAAAAGGATTTCCCGATGGATTATTTGGTAAACAGATACCATTTTATGCACGTGTTATCGCAATAATTGATTTTTTTGATGAGACAACTCATTTTATTTCGTCTGAGTGGGAGGCTTCATTAAAGACGCCAAAAGAGGCTTTGGAATTAATTAAAAAATTGTCTGGAAAATACTTTGATCCTGATTTAGTTGAAAAATTTGAAGAATTTTTGAAAAGTGAGGGGGTGGTATAATTAATCCAGTTGTATTTTGGATTGTATTGGGTCTGATTTTAATGGTAATGGAGATTTTAATACCAACATTTTTTATATTTTGGTTTGGAGTAGGGGCTTTAGTATCATCTTTAGTTGCTTATTTTATTGGAAATACGATTTGGGAGCTTGTCGTGTTTATAGTAGTTTCTGGGATATTGGTTGTTTTTACAAGACCTCTTGTGGATAAGATAACGGGAGAACAAACAAGGAAAATAAATATTGATGATATTATTGGAAAGAAGGCTTTAGTTTTAGAAGATATTGATAATAAATCTGGTAAAGGGATTATTAAGGTTAATGGAGATACTTGGAGGGCTTTTTCAAAAGAAGATGAAATAATCGAAAAGGGAAAATATGTGAAAATTTTAAAGGTAGAAGGAGCTCATTTGGTTGTGACAAAACTGGAAAATGAGGGGGGAGATTGATGTACTTGTTATTTTTGATTTTTATATTTTTCTTGTTTATAGTAGCTTTATCTGGTATAAAGATTGTTAGGCCATATGAAAGAGGATTAGTGGAAAGATTGGGAAAATTTAAAAAAGAATTAAAAGCGGGTATACATTTTATAATTCCATTTTTTGATAGGATGATAAAGGTAGATTTAAGGGAACACGTAATTGATGTACCACCCCAAGAGGTTATTACAAAGGATAATGTGGTTGTAACGGTAGATGCGGTTATATATTACGAAATTACCGATGCATACAAGGCAGTTTATAACGTAAGTAATTTTGAATTTGCGACTATAAAACTTGCGCAAACTAATTTAAGAAACGTTATTGGTGAGTTAGAATTGGATCAGACTTTAACTTCAAGAGAACGAATTAACACAAAACTTCGTACAGTACTTGATGAGGCAACAGATAAATGGGGAATTCGTATTACAAGAGTAGAAATAAAGAAAATAGATCCACCAAAAGATATTATGGAAGCAATGAGCAAACAAATGAAAGCTGAAAGGACTAAGAGGGCTGCAATTCTTGAAGCAGAAGGAATAAGACAGTCTGAAATTTTAAAAGCAGAAGGTCAAAAACAAGCGGCAATTTTAAAATCAGAAGGTGAGGCAGAAGCTATTAAGAAGGTAGCAGAAGCGAATAAATATAAATTAATTGCTGAAGCACAAGGGCAAGGAGAAGCTATAATGTACATTTTTAAATCTATACATGAAGGAAAACCAACAAATGATGTTATAGCAATTAGATATCTTGAAACGTTAAAAGAAGTTGCAAATGGTAATGCTACTAAAATATTCTTACCAGTAGAAGTTTCGGGAATTTTGGGAAGTATAGGTACTATTTCTGAAATGTTCAAAAATGGCGGTGAAGATAATAATGATTAATGCCTTTTTAATTTCTTTGATCTCAGGAGCCTTGGGGCTCCTGATTTCTGTTTTGACTGTGTTTTTTATAGTTATTTCGAATTCATTTTTTAAATATAACACATTTAGATTTTTTAATGAGATAATGGTTCTTGGATTTGGAATCCTTGGATGGTATTTTATACCATCTGGAATATTGTGCTTTTTGTTTTTTTTACTTATTTCTACTTTATATCAAATATATAGAATTATACGTGAAATTTACTCTATTGATGTTAGGTTTAGAATATTAGTACTTGCACTTGGAAAAGACAGATTTGAATATTCGCTTTTTTCCATTAAAAGAGTCCGTAAAAGGATTATAGGGAGCTTTTTTAAGCTTTTGGTGATTTTAATAGCTTCATATGCCATTTCTCAGTCCTTGCATGCTATGTTGGTAGGTGTTATATCTTTATTAGTTGGAGTGATTTTGATTTTTCTAAAATTGGACTGAGAAAGGGGATAATTGTGAAAAAAATTAGGGCAGAAGCTTTAGTTTTTTTAGGAATTTTAATATTACTCTTTATATTTGTAAACTCCTACATGGGAGTTTCTAATTTTTTTAAAACGTTAATGCTCACTGCACATGATTTGTTAATAAATACTGTCTTTTTTATAATGTCAATTGCTGTAATAACGGGGGCTTTTTCCGGGCTTTTGTTTGAATTTGGAGTTGCAGATTTAATTGATGTACTTTTAAAGCCTTTTATAAAACCTCTTTATAATCTTCCTGGAGTTGCTGCAATGGGTATTTTAACAACTTACTTTTCAGATAATCCTGCTATTATAGCTCTTGCTAAAGATAAAAGATTTATGAAAAATTTTGAGAAATGGCAACAGCCTCTTTTGTGTAACCTTGGCACATCGTTTGGGATGGGATTAATTGTTTCAACTTTTATGGTAGCTCAGGGTGTACGTATGGGAATTAATCTTTTTCCTGCAGTCTTAATTGGAAATATAGGTGCTTTAGTTGGGAGTGTTACAAGTGTAAGGATATTTTCTTTTTATACAAAGAGGGAATTGGGTAATTCCTCAAATGAAAAATTTGTTTCTGAAAAATACTATAGTAGCTCAAGGCATGGTAGTATTATGGAAAGATTTTTGGAAGCACTCCTTGATGGGGGGAAAAGTGGTGTAGATATAGGAATTGGAATTATACCTGGAGTACTTGTGATAAGTACTTTTGTTATGATTATAACCTTTGGTCCAAAAGATCCAAGCATAGGGTACCAGGGTCTTGCATATGAAGGAATACCCATTTTACCTTATATTGGTAAGAAGATATTTGTTATCTTGAAATGGCTTTTTGGTTTTTCAAGTCCAGAATTAATTGCCTTTCCATTAACATCTCTTGGTTCTACAGGAGCAGCGTTGGCACTTATACCTAAGTTTATTGATATGAATATTGTAACACCAAATGATATTGCCGTTTTTACCGCTATGGGAATGACTTGGAGTGGATATCTAAGTACACATATTGCTATGATGGATGAATTGGGATACAGGCACCTTACTGGAAAAGCTATTCTTTCGCATACTGTTGGGGGATTAGTTGCTGGGATAGTAGCACATTTAATGTATTTGTTCATGTAACCTCACTCCTGAATTGTAACCTTTTGTAGTGAAATGTTAAAATAATAAACGTTTTAATGTAGCATTAATTGTTTTATTATTTATTTAGATTTTAACAGGAAGGGAGTGGGGTAAGTGACTAAAGAATTGATTAATAAAAAGTTAAAAAAACTTGCAAAAAACTTTGGAACACCTGTTTTAGTAATGGATCTAGATGTGATTAAGGAAAATTACGAAAAATTAGTTAAAAATGTTAAAAACTCTAGAATTTACTATGCTGTTAAAGCCAACTCCCATGTAGAAATTCTAAAGCTTTTAAGAGATTTAGGTAGCTATTTTGATGTGGCGTCTAAACCTGAGATAGAAAAATTACTGTCTTTAGGTGTGGAACCACATAGAATGAGTTTTGGAAATACTATTAAAAAAGCATCAGATATTGTTTTTGCATATGAAAATGGAATAAGAATGTTTGCGGTAGATAGTGAAATGGAACTTGAAAAAATAGCAAGTAATGCGCCAAGTTCAGATATATACGTTAGAATAAGTACTAATGGTATGGAAGATGATGCAGATTGGCCACTTACAAGAAAGTTTGGAACAAGCGTTGATCATGCAATAAAGTTAGTAAAATATGCAAGTAAGTTAGGGTTAAATCCCATTGGAGTTAGTTTTCACGTGGGTTCCCAAAACTATAGACCTGATAATTGGCAAGTGGCTATTAGAGAAGTATCCGTAATATTTGAAGAGGCAAAAAGAATGGGAATAGATATGTATATGGTAAACACCGGTGGGGGAATGCCGGTGAAGTATTCAAAAGAAATACCGCAAATTGAAGAAATTTGTGACGTTATAAATAAATCAATTGTTGAATATATAGGGGAAGACACCTTAGTAGTTTTAGAACCGGGACGTTCTATGGTCGGGAATGCTGGAGCAATGGTAACTAGTGTGATACTTAGGAGTAAAAAAGGAGACGAAAATTGGGTTTATACGGATGCAGGAGTTTTTCATGGTTTAACTGAAACAATTCAAAATATAAAGTATGAAGTTGAAGTTATAGGAAAGGAAAGAGAGAGTAAATGTTCTTTTGTCCTTGCAGGACCTACTTGCGACAGTGTAGATGTAATGTACTATGATATAGAACTTCCTGAAAGTACTACTATGGATGATTTGTTAGTATTGTACAATACAGGGGCATATACAACAGAATACAGCACAAATTTCAATGGAATACAATCGCCGAAAATAATTTTTGAAAAGTTGTTTGTTAAAGAAGAAATGGTAGAAGAAGTGTGATATAATAATATGTGGTTGAGCCGAGGTGGCGGAATTGGCAGACGCGCATGACTCAGGATCATGTGGGTTCTCCCGTGCGGGTTCAAATCCCGCCCTCGGCACCAGTCCCGGGTTTCCGGGATTTTTTGTATTTGAAAAAATAGAAAGGTGGAAGATGTGGAAGTAGTGAATTTTTCACAATTGAAATTAACTATTGGAAAGGAAGAAGAAGTAAGAAAAAAAATAGTAAAAAGTATAAATGACGGTCAGAAGACTTTTGTTGTTACTTTGAATGCCTCTATACTTTTGCGTACATTAAAGGATAGTTATTATAGAAAAATAGTCGAAAAAGCAAATTATATTATACCAGATGGTTCTGGAATAGTATGGGCATTAAAGAGAAATAGAAATATCTTAACGGATAGAATTACCGGTATAGATACAATGTTGTATTTGTGTAGAAAAGCAAAAGAGTACAATTGGAAAGTATATTTGCTTGGTTCGAGAACAAAGGTTGTGGAAGAAGCGGCAAAAAGACTAAGAGAGGAAGGAGTAAATATCGTTGGGTATTATCATGGATATTTTTCCGAAAATGATTTTACACCGCTAGAAGAGATAGAAGCTTTAAAGCCAGAACTTTTGTTTGTAGGAATGGGTGTGCCAAAGCAGGAGGAGTGGATATATAATAATTTTTTTCTTCCTTTCAAGTTGGCCATGGGTGTTGGTGGAAGTTTTGATGTTATTTCTGGAACAAAAAAGAGAGCCCCCAGTTTTTTTCAAAAGATGAAATTGGAATGGTTTTATAGATGGTTACAATCACCTATAAAAAAACGACATATTCCTATTGAGATTATAAAATACACATTTTTAGTATTAAGAGGAAAGATAAGATGAAAGAAAATGTTATAAGAGAATACATTAAAAGAATTGTTAATGCGCCGTTTAATCTTACTGCGATAAAGGATGAAAATCTTGCCTATTACCTGCTTGCGCTAGATAGTTTAATTCCTTTAGAGAAAATTAAATTAGAAGGGAATTTTTTAGATGTTGGGACTGGTGGGGGAGTTCCAGGAGTTTTTATTGGTATTGCATTTAAACACATGAAAGGACTATTAGTTGATGCTTCTAGGAAAAAGGTTGATTATATCAGAAATACCTGTAGAATGCTTGGGATAAATAATTTGGAATTTTTACATGGAAGAATTGAAGAACAAAAAAATTTGAAAGGAACTTTTGATAACGTTTTTTCAAGAGCAGTTGCGGAGTTGAGGGTTATTTTAGAACTTACCGTACCATTTGCGAAAGTTGGCGGAAGAGTTTTTTTGTATAAAGGTAGAGAATATCTTAAAGAATTAGAGAATGCAAAGAATGCAATTGAGGTTTTAAAGGTAGAATTGACTGAAATTGTTGAATATAACATTTTGAATAAAAATAGGGTTTTACTTATTTTTGAAAAGAAGGAAAGTGTAGACAAGTTTCCAAGAAGGTATAATAAAATTTTAAAGAGTCCTTTGTAGGGAGGATTGTATATGTACGATACAATTTCGGCAATTTCATCACCTTATGGAACGGGGGCTATATCTGTTATAAGAATAGATGGCCCAAAAAGTTATGAAATTATAAAAAAACTTACGAATTTAGATGAAATAAAACATAGAATGGTTTACAGTACCTACATATATTTTGAAAATGAAATTATTGATCAAGTTAATGTTGTATTTTTCAAATCACCAAAAAGTTATACGGGAAATGATTTAGTTGAAATATATGCCCACGGTGGAGTTATTGTTACTCGTAAAATATTGGAAACTGTTTTGTCGAGTGGAGCACGCCTTGCAGAACGTGGAGAGTTCACAAAGAGGGCATTTTTGAATGGAAAAATTTCGCTTGTTCAAGCAGAAGCCATATATCAAATAATAGAAGCAAAAAGCGAGATTTCATTAAAAATGTCTTTGCAAAATTTAAAGGGAGGGCTTAATGAAGAGATAGAATACTATCGTAGGGAGATTTTGAATATTTTATCTGAAATAGAAGTAACAGTTGATTATCCAGATGACATAGAAATTGATACGAAAAACATAGTAAAAGAGATTTTTAGAATAAAAAATGAAATAGATAACAAGGTAACAAATAGCAAAAAAGCTCTAATGTTAAACGATGGAATTGTTATGACGATTATTGGAAAACCAAATTCTGGAAAGTCCACTTTATTAAATAGGTTGCTCTTAGAGGATAGGGCGATTGTTACCGATATCCCAGGAACTACACGAGATGTGATAAAAGGTGAAATCGATATTAATGGTGTGAGATTTATCATTGTAGATACAGCTGGTATTAGAGAGACAGAAGATATCGTGGAAAAAATTGGAATTGATAGAAGTCTAAGGGAAATGAAAAAAGCTGATATAGTACTTTTCGTATTAGATGCTAGTACCGGATTTACGAAAGAAGATGAGTTCATATTAAAAGAGATAGAAAATAATAATTTTATTCCTATTTGGAATAAATGTGATAGTAGTTTGAAAATTAACAAGAAATTTGAAGACGAAGTGAAAATAAGTGCTCTTACTGGAGAGGGATTAAGAAATCTTGAAAATAAAATAATGTCAAAAGTAAAAGATATAGTGAAAAGTGGTACTTCATCGCATATAACAACTCAAAGACAAGTAGAAATATTGGAAAGAGTTAATTTATATCTGGAACGTGCGGTTAAAAGTTTAGAAGAAGGTTTTGAATTGGATATTATATCTTTTGATTTAAGAAAGGCTTTAGAAGAACTTGATACATTACTAGGAAAAAGGTTTACGGATGATTTGTTGGATAATATTTTTTCAAATTTCTGTGTTGGAAAATAAAAAAACACGGGCCTTTTTTTGGCCCGCTCAAAGCTGTGGGGGGTGTATCTCAAGGGGGATAGGGGGTTTCTCTAATTAAAATAATACACGAGTTATGTTACAAAGTTAGTCAGACCAAAGTTTCTATTATGAACCATTTGTGTTAATAATTAATTAAAACTTTTGCTTTTAATAATATTTAAATGTTTTTTCCCGCTTTTGCATATATTTTGACTTAGTTTGTGTAATTTTGGTTCGTAATTAATTATGAATTTATCTACTTCCCGTATCTTTTGGTGCGATACTTTTTATCCATTTTACGTAATCTGGATAATTTCTGGTTTGTATATATACATTACCAGGGCCTTCAAAATCGACTACTAGTCCTTCTCCACCAAAGATTGTGGATTTGATTCCACCAAAAGTTCTAACAGAGTATTTTACAGTTTCATCAAATGCAACAACATGTCCAGTATCAACGGTTAGTTTTTCTACTGGTTGAAGTGTGATTTTAAATATAGCACCAAAAGAAGAAATTGCCACTTTACCAATGCCAGATAATTTTAATAAAAAGAACCCTTCACCTGAAAAAAATGTTTTAAATCCTCCAAATTTTGTATCTAAATCGATATTTTCTTCTGATGCTAAATATGAAGTTGATTGTAAAAACACTGTTCCATTTAGATCAATTACATCAATATCTCCAGGGAGTCTAGGAGCAAATAATATAGTACTTTTATTTTTCGCAGTATATTTGTTCAAAAATATATGTTCTCCTCCTAGGAAAGCCCTTTTTAAGGCTTTGAAAACTCCACCTGTTGTCGTCTTTATGTCCACATTTCCGGAAATAGAAACCATTGCACCTGATTCCCCTATAACTGTTTCTCCTGGATCTAAATGCGCGAAAAGTATAGCATAGGATCCTTTAAATTCGACCTTAAATTCCATTTTAACCCTCCTTTAATTTAAAATCAAATATTTTATGTTAATATTTATTGCGAGGTGAGAGTATGAAAAAACTATTTTTTTCGATTATAATTATATCATTT
Source organism: Thermosipho affectus (assembly GCF_001990485.1). NCBI lineage: Bacteria > Thermotogati > Thermotogota > Thermotogae > Thermotogales > Fervidobacteriaceae > Thermosipho > Thermosipho affectus. The sequence goes on from NZ_LBFC01000022.1 coordinate 121,493, forward strand.
TTGGTATTTGATTTTTTTGTTATTTATTCAGAATTTAATTATTTCCCGTTATTTGAGAAAGAAATAGAGGTAAGTTTTGAAAGTTGGAAAGATTTAAAAAATTTTTTTGATGAAATAGGATATACTTCTTTGAAAAATTCTCCAAGAGTTTATTTAAAATCATTCCCAAAAGATTTAAAAGATGCACCGGTAGATGTACGAAAAGAGCTTTTTGTAAAAATAATGTTGCCGATAATAAGAAAGGTAAATAGTGAAATTCTGGCTGAAAGAGAGAAAATCATTATTTTGAAAAAAAAAGGGGACTTGGGTAAATTGAGAAAATTTATGAAAAAGTACTATGCAAAATCATATGATGAATTATTGATAAAGGTGGATAAAATTCCCGAGGATTTGGCAATTGCTCAGGCAGCTATTGAATCTGCGTGGGGAACGAGTAAATTTGCCGTTTACGCAAATAATATTTTTGGCGAATGGACATACGAACCTGGTACTGGAATAGTACCAGACGAAAGGCCAGATGGTGAAATATATGAGATAGAATATTTTAGAACTTTAGAAGATTCTGTGAGAAGTTATGCTTTAAATTTGAACAGATTACCGTATTATAAAAAATTCAGACTAATACGTGCGGGAATAGAAAAAGGCCATCCTGCAGATGGCCTAGTGTATTATTCTCAAATGAGGGAAAAATACGTAGAAATAGTAAAAACTGTGATAAAGCATCTTCCAAAATTATAAAACAAATATATTTTCACTTCTAAAGTTTTTGAGTATATTTTTTGTGTCAAATACAAACGGGACATTCTCAATAATTAGGTTATAGTCTACTCCTAAAGTATGTCCGGTAGTAACTATAGCACCGTCAAAGTTTTTTAAATTATCTTTGGTGAGTTTAATTGATTTATATTTTTTACCATTTAATTCAAATTCAGGTATAAATGGGTCGAAATAGGAAATATTTGTCTTTTTTCTTTCAAGTATTTCAATTACTTTTAGGGCAGGACTTTCTCTCATGTCGTCTATATTTCCCTTGTAAGCAACTCCAAGTACTAAAATATTACTACCGTTAAATGGTTTTTTGAATTCATTTAAAATATCTCCAAGTCTTTGTACAACGTAATATGGCATTTCATCTGCGATTTGTCCCGCTTGTTCAACCAGCATTAGGTGTAAATCATATTCTCTTGCTTTATAGGATAAATAAAATGGATCAATTGGAATACAGTGACCACCTATTCCGGGGCCGGGGTAAAATGGCATATATCCGAAAGGTTTTGTGGCAGCTGCATTTATTACTTCCCAAATATTTACATCCATTTTTTCGGCAACTTTTGTCATTTCTTGTACAAGTGCAATATTTACCAATCTAAATGTGTTTTCCAAAATTTTTGCCATTTCAGCTGTTTTGGGCGAACTTACCGGAAATACAGGAGCATCTAAGACATTTTCATACAATGCTTTTGCATGTTTTGTACATTCTTTTGTGATGCCTCCAACTACTTTTGGAGTATTTCTTGTTTTATACCTAATATTTCCTGGATCTACCCTTTCAGGGCTAAATGCTAGATAAAAATCATTTCCAATTTTTAAGCCTGTTTCTAGTAAAATAGGTAAAACTACTTCTTCCGTTGTTCCAGGATAGGTGGTGCTTTCAAGTATTATAAGCTGTTCTTTGTGAAGCCTTTTTGCGATATCTTTAGAAGTTTGAATAATGTATGAAAGATCAGGTTGCTTAAATTTATCTAAAGGAGTAGGCACACAAATACTCACAACGTCACATTTTGAAAGTTCATCAAAATTTGTTGTTGCACTGAGTATCTTTTTTGAAACTAATTCTTTTAGTTCTTCATCTTGAACATCACCTATATAATTTTGTCCTGAATTTACCATATCTACTCTTTTTTGTTGTATGTCAAAACCAATAACTTTGTAACCTGCTCTTGCTTTTTCAACTGCGAGTGGTAGTCCAACGTATCCTAAGCCCATTACACCAATTAATGCTTTTTTTTCTATTATCTTGCTATATAATTTACTCATAGTTACACCTCCGTATATTCGTTCATTGAGTGAATACACATACATTATATTATCTTATTTTGAGAATGTCAAGTGAATAGATGGTCATGATAGAAAGCGATACAATACTTGAAGAATTTTAGAACTTAGAATGGTTTTATCAATAACTTACTAAAACTACAGATTATGATTATGTGTGTAATTTTTTGAAAATTAAAAGTAAAAAGGTATGTTGTGTAATTTGATTTTTGGTATAATATAGATATGAAAAAAATTATATTGATAATAATTATTATTTCTACATTTATTTTTTCATTTTCTTTGGATGAAGTTCTAGTAGATGTTGAATCTGTAAATTATCGACTAGAGAATATTTTTTTATTTTCTGGAACTTTTTTATTAGATGGTTATGTAAATAGTTTAGATTTATCAATGTTTAACAATGTTATTATTGAGAAAATAAACAGTATGGGCGAATTGGATTTTTTGACGTTTTTGGGAATTACATCTTTTTTAGTTTGTTTTGATGATCCATATACTTCGTTTACAATGGTTGAAAGTGTTGGATTCACAAGTGTGATAACATATTCCTTAAAAATGATTATTGGTAGAGGAAGACCTAATAGTTATGAAAAACCATTTGTTTTTAATTTTTTTTCCTTCGAAGGTAAAAATCATTCATTTCCTTCGGGACATAGCGCATTTGCATGGGCACTTTTTACGCCAATTGCTGAAAGATATGGTGACTTTTTTTATTTAGTACCCTTTTTGTTTTCTTTTTCACGGTTAGTTGGAAATTATCATTGGTTAAGTGATGTTGTTTTTGGGGCTTTAATAGGATATTCGATTGGTAAATCATTTTATATAACTTCCAGGTGAGAACCTGGAAGTTTTTTTATTTTAAGGTATAATTAGTTTGTAAAGCTAAATATAAGGAGAGATTATATGGCTATTGCGAATAGAATTATATTTTTTACTTTGATTAATGGGATTTCAAGAAATATTTATCAGGTGTTGTTTAATTTGTACTTAAAAAATTTAGGATATCAAAACGACATTATAGGAACCATAATGTCTGTTAATCTTTGGGGTAGTGCCATTTTGGGTTTAATAATAGGAATTTTATCGGATAAATACGGTAGAAAAAAGATGTTATTTGTTGTTCAACCATTGGTTTCTCTTTTTGCTATATTACGTTTGAATCCTTCAAATTTAATGTTGCTTTATGTTTTTTCATTTTTATTTGGAGGTTTTAACGCTTCTATTAGACTTTTAACTGATGTATTTTTGGTTGAAAATACGCATCATAAGAACAGAGCAAAGTATTTTGGATTGAATTTTGGGGTTAATATGTTTACGGGTGTTTTAGGAAATGGAATAGGCGGATTTTTAGGTGATTTGTTAGGGTTTAGATTTACAATGATACTTGCTATGGTTTTAAGGGTTTTTTCGATTTTGCCAGTGATGAATATAATTGAAAATAAGGTGAAAGTTGAAAATGTTAAATTAAATGAGTTTCAAAAGAAAATATTTGCATTTTATATCTTTTCAACTGCGAGCGTAGGGTTTGGTGCAGGATTATTCATACATTTTGGAAATGTGATTTTTTACGATTTATTTTCTTTGACTGCTACTTTTATAGGTTTTATACTTGCATTGGCACAGCTAGGTACAAGTATTGGTTCAACTTTTTCGCATAAACTGGGTAAAAAATTTGGAGCTGCAAAGGTTTTAATGTTATCAAATATGGTTGTTCCTATTTTAATTTTATTATTAGCTTTTATAAGGGAACCAATAACGTTTACAACAATTTATATAGGCAGATTTACTATTATGAATATGGTTAATCCTATTTTCAACACACTCGTATTATCTTATCTTCCATCCAATATTTTAGCATCTAGTACTGGTATAAGGAATTTCGCAAATAACGTTAGTCGTGCATTTGCAGCAATATTGTTCTCTGTTTTAGCATTGTCAAGTAAAGGGTATATGATTATATTTTTAATAAGTTCAGTTTTTTATTTTATTAATGGTTTTTTGATGATTATTTTTTATAAAAATATGGTGGGAAAGGATAAAAGATTTTACGACTAAATTTTGGTATAATATAGTAAATGATTAATATAAAAGCTTGGTTCAAATTTTTGGTATATTTGTCTTTGTTTGTAATCTCATTTTTTAACTTTACAATTGCAATATTTATATTTTTTATATTACAAATACCAATTGTAAAAAGGTCTGTGTTGGGGAAACTACCTTTTAATTTAGATAGAAAAAGCTGGTTAAAAAAAGAAACTTATAAATATAAAGAAAATTTATGGTTAGATTTATATTATCCGAAAATTGAAACAAATAATGTGGTTTTATTTGCTCATGGCGGAGGATGGATAAGTGGCTATAGAAGACAACCTAACAACGTTTCATGGTATAGATATTTGGTATCAAAAGGTTTTATCGTTGCAACAATTGATTATAGATATGGTTATTTAAATGAAATAGACGTATTGGTTGAGGATATTTTTGATGCTTATAGATTTATAAAAAAGATGTTTCCGTTGTCAAAAGTGAGTTTAATGGGATTATCTGCAGGTGGTCATCTTGCACTGTATTTTGGATTGAAATATAAACCTAGTGTGGAAAATATTGTTAGTTATTATACCCCATGTGATCTTTTAGATATTTGGAAAAGTTCGTCTTTGTTTGCAAGATTTGCCGTGTCAACTACGTTAAAGAGATTACCAGTAAAGTCTAAAGATGTGTATATAAAGTATTCCCCTATTACATATGTTAATAAAGATGCTCCTCCTATTTTACTTGTTCATGGTTTAAAAGATTCCGTTGTTCCATATTTTTCTTCTGTGAAAATGTATAAAAAGTTGAGAGAAAAAGGTAATAATGCCAAGCTATTATTACATCCATTTGGCGATCATGGCTTTGAATTTGTACTTAAAGATGAAAAAACTAAGGATATATTGGAAGAAACGATAAAATTTTTGAGGGGAGATTTGAAATGATAAATTTTGATTTTGACTTTAAAATGCCTGAGTATACATCTGGTTATATATTAAAGTCAAAAAGATTTAGAGTTTCGTATATTAAATTTCCTTCATTTTATAAAAATAGTGAAAAGGGGACTGAAATAGTTGAGACGTATCTTTTTGAACCAAAAAAAGATATAGGTGGAAGTTTAATGATTTTACATGGGCTTGGAACTAGTAATATTCCATTTTTGTTGTGGATGGGTACACATCTTGCAAATGCAGGGCTTAGAACTATTATTCCAATTTTACCTGGAAATTTCACAAGGGTCCCACATAACTCGGTTAGTGGAAAAGGGTATTTTTCAACTGATGTGGAAAAAGCGACAAAGTTTTGGGAACATGCTGTAATTGATATATTAAGTGTTTTAAAATTTTTTAAAACTTTGAATATGTGGCATGAAAATAACTGTTTATTGGGATTTTGTCTTGGAGGAATGATAAGTGTAATTTTGAATTCAGTTACAGATGATTTTAAAAAGACAATATTAATGACTACCGGTGGAGATGTTGGAACTTTAATATGGTATTCCCCAACGCTAGCCTTTATGAGAAGGGATATAAAAAAGGGATTAGGTGGAGATATTAGGGAAAAGGAAAGGTTTTTAAATAGATTTAAAAATGATATTGAAAAATTGAGTAAGTTTAAAACTGTAAAGGAAATGCAAAACAGTGATATTCATCCGTTTTTAAAAGTTGATCCAATTGCATATGCTAAATTTGTGAAAAAAGAAAGAGTTATATTTATTGAAGCATTATTTGATAAAGCACTTCCAAAACAAAGCAGAAGAATACTTTGGGAAATGCTTGGAAAACCAAGGCGACATGTTATTTTATCCGGACATGTAACTTGGCTTCCTTTTCAATATTTTCTTGCAAGATTTATATTAAAAGAAATGGATGTAAATGAATTTAGAAGGCAAGCAAGGCTAATGGAGAAGATAAAATATGAGGAAAAATAACAAAGGAGGTACAGTAATGAAGATATTAGGACATAGAGGATATGCAGAAAAATTCACTGAAAATACGTTGGAATCTTTTGCTAAAGCTATTAAATATGGTGCTGATGGAATAGAATTAGATGTTTATTATACAAAAGATGGAGAAGTTGTTGTTACACATGATGAAGATTTAAAAAGGGTTTTTAATATAAATTTAAATGTAAAAAAATGCAACATAAAATCAATTAAAGAAAAAGCAGATGTCCCAACTTTAAATGAAGTTTTTGAAATTATACCTGAAGATAAGGTAATAAATGTAGAGATAAAGGACTTTGAAAATGCAGAGGATATAGTTAAATATGTCATAAAAGAAAACAGAAAGCAAGAGATAATTTTTAGTTCATTTGAACATGAAGTTATAAAAGAACTTTCAAGCATATATAAGTCTGAAAAGTTTGGACTTTTATTTGATGAAAGACATAAAGATTTAACATTTGATGATATAAAAAAGTTATTTACAGAAACCAATATATACAGTGCACATATTCCCATAGATCTCTATTACATAGACAAGGAAAAATTTCTTTATTTAACTAATTTTTTAAGAAGTATTGAGAAAAAAGTAGTTATTTGGACAGTTAATAAAATTGAGGAAATTGAGTTTTTACGCAAGTTGGCGGATTATGTTATAACTGATTGTGTAGAAACAATTGTGAACTATTTAAAAAAGTAAAAGCTGGCCTGTACAGGCCAGTTTGTTTATATTACATTGAGTTTTTTACCAACTTTTTCAAATTTTTCAAGTGCAAAATCTAAATCTTCTTTTGTGTGTACGGCGCTTATCATAACTCTTATTCGTGCTTTACCTTTTGGGACAGTGGGGTAACCAATTGATTGTGCAAAAATTCCCTCTTCAAAAAGCTCCTTACTAAATTGTGTGGAAAGTTTTGCATCGTACAACATGACAGGAGTTATTGGAGTTTCACTTTCTCCGGTATCAAAACCCAATTTTTTCATTTCTTCTTTAAAATATTTTGCATTATCCCACAATCTTTTGACCCTTTCATCTGATTCTTGGAGTATTTTAGTTGCTTCTAATGCTGCCGCGGTATCAGCTGGAGAAAGTGGACTGCTAAATAGGAAAGGTCTAGCTTTTTGTTTTAAATATTCAATTAATTCTTTTTTTCCGGCAACATAGCCGCCTAATACACCAAATGCTTTAGATAGTGTCCCAATTTCAATGTCAACCCTTCCATGTAATCCAAAGTGATCAACAATTCCCCTTCCATGACTGCCTAATACGCCCTCTCCATGTGCGTCATCTACCATAACCATGGCATTGTATTTTTCTGCAAGTTCAACTATTTCCGATAGTGGTGCCAAGTCACCATCCATACTGAATACACCATCCGTTATAATTAGTCTTCTTCTTGCATTTTTGGCTTCTTTTAATTTTTCTTCTAAATCTTTTATATCGCGATGTTTCCATACGAATCTTTTTGCTTTTGAAAGTCTTACACCATCAATTATACTAGCGTGATTTAATTCATCAGAAAGGATTGCATCTTCTCCGCTGGTGATTGCAGGTATTACAGCTTGGTTTGCTACAAATCCAGATTGTAAGAAAATGGTTGCATCAACTTTTTTAAATTTTGCTAATGTATCCTCAAGTTCGTTGTGGAGTGAAAATGTACCAGCTATAGTTCTTACTGCACCTGGACCTACACCCCATTTTTCTATCGCATTTATTGCCGCTTTTTTCAATCTTTCTTCATTTGCAAATCCAAGATAATTATTTGAGCAAAGATTTAAAACTTTTTTTCCGTTTATGGTTAACCAAGCACCTTGTGGAGATTCAAGAGTTTTTATGTATGTGTATAGCCCTTGCTCTTTTAAATTTTCAAGTTCTTTTGCAAAAATACTGTAATCAAACATAATTTTACACCCCCTAATCAAGATTTAAAACTACTTTTCCGCATTTTTTATTCAACATAAGTTCAAATCCTTTTTCCCATTCATCAAAAGGAATAACATGTGTAACAACTTTCGAAAGATCAACTTTTTTGCTTTTAAGTAATTCATCGGCAACTTTCCATGTATCAAACATACGTCTTCCCGTAATTCCATATACGGTAATTCCTCTCATAATTACAAGAGAATCAAGGTTGATATCTATGCTACCACCGAATATACCTAATAATGATGCTTCACCACCCATAGTGACACATTTTAAACCGTCTTCTAGTGCTTTCTTGTTACCGCTCATTTCAAGTAGAATATCTACACCATCTTCTGTTATAGTGTACACACTTTTTATTAAATCCTGTTTTGTTGGATCTATGACTATATCTGCACCATTTTCCTTTGCCATTTTAATTCTTAAAGGATCAACTTCGGAGGTAATTACCAAACTTGCACCAGCAGCTTTAGCAACTTGAATAGCCATTAATCCTATAGGACCTGCTCCTGTGATAAGTACTTTTTTCCCCGTTAAATCTGTTACCAAAGCGGTATGAATTGCATTTCCAAATGGTTCCATAACAGATGCAAAGTCTAAAGGAATTTCTTTTGAAAATTTCCACAGCACTGTTTCTGGAATAACAGCATATTCGGTAAAGACACCATTCCTATCCACACCTAATATTTCTAAATTCTTACAAACGTGCATTCTTCCAGTTTTACATTGATAACAATGTTCACATGGAATGTGCGTTTCAGCTGAAACTAAATCTCCCACTTTTACCTGTGTTACTGCTTCTCCTACTTCTACAACTTCCCCTGCCATTTCATGACCCACAATTAACGGCGGTTTGATCCTAGATTGAGACCATTCATCCCATTTGTAAATGTGGACATCTGTTCCACAAATAGAGGCACGACGTATCTTAACTAAGACGTCTCTTGGCCCTAATTTTTGAGGTTTATCAACTTCTTTCATTATAAATCCTGGACCTGCATTTTCTTTTAATATAGCTTTCATATTTATCCTCCTTCCATCTTAATCCATATTAAATTATATTACTTTACCAAAGATAAGTAAAAGAAAATAAGGGATTATTATGTGAAAATATTCTTTTTAAAATAACTTAAAGTTGTAATTACTTAGTCTTTTTTATATATCCCAAAAAGAATAGGGAAAACGTATAAAACCAATTTGTTAGCATATAAAATTATATCACGGTTTAAGTTTAATTAGATAAAGTTTGATAACATTTGATTAAAATGTTATTATTAAATTTGAAATACGAAACATGGAGGTTAATATGTCTGCAAAAGATTTATTCTATGGAAGTATTTTAAAGCAGATTATAGTAATGGGACTCCCAACGGCTATTGGTTTTTCATTTCAAATGTTTTACGATTTAGTTGATCTTTACTGGATTGGTAAAATTTCAACGAGTGCGATTGCTGGGGTTGGAATTTTTTCCACTATTTTTTGGGTTGTAGAAGCTTTAAATGAAATAATAGGTGTTAGTTCTATTTCGTTGATTTCACAAAGTTATGGTAAAAGGAATTTTGAGAGAACAAATTCAGTTATTGAACAAACTATTGCTTTTAAATTTTTAGTTGCAATTGTAGGTAGTGTTATTTTACTTTTGTTTTTAAAACCTATATTTTGTTTGTTTACTAATGAAGGAAATGTTTTGGAATTGGGACTAAAGTATGGATATCTAAGAATATTTTTTCTACCAATAATGTTTTCGTCGTTTTCAATAAACACGGCATTTAGAAGTATTGGAGATTCAAAAACTCCAATGATTATAATGATAATATCCAGTATCTTAAATATTATTTTAGATCCCATTTTAATGTTTGATAAAGTATTTATCTTTAGAGGATTTAATTTAGGCGTATCAGGCGCTGCCATTGCCACGATTATCTCACAAGTCTTTTCTTTTGTAGTTGGTTTTTATATATTGTTTAGTGGAGTTGAGGGAGTAAAACCTAGTATTAGTGAGTTGTTTAAATTAGATTTTGGGATTGACAAGAAATTAATTACTATAGGTCTTCCAAATGGTTTTGAAGTACTTATGAGAAATTTATCTGGAGTTATGATTTTATATTTTGTTTCAAAATATGGCAAAGAAGTTATATCTGCTTATACTATTGGAAATAGGATCTTTGGCTTTGTGTTTATGCCATTGTTTGGTATTTTAATGGGAAGTTCTGCAATAGTTGGACAAAGTTTAGGAGCAGAGAAGGTTGAAAGGGCAGAAAAAGTGTCAAAAATAGCGGGATGGTTAACTACAATTGTGTCGTTGATTTTTGTTTGTATAATAGTTATCTTTTCAGAGGAATTTATTAATTTATTTTCGAATGATTATGAAGTGATTAGAAATGGTGTTTTATTTTTAAGGTACAGTGTATGGGGATTGTTATTTCTTGCATATGGTTTGGGAATTAGTATTGCTTTTACAGGTTCTGGTTATAATATTCCATTTCTGTTTATGAGTTTAATTTCTAGATGGATAGTTCAGATTCCTTTGATGTATTTTGTGGTAATGGTATTTAAATTGCCGGTGATTTGGCTTTGGATTAGTTTTGTATTTGGAGATTTTATGGAATACATAGTTTCCATTTACTTTTTCAATAAGGGAAAATGGAAAGTAGTGAGAGTATAAGGAGGTGTAATTTATGATTTTAAACGACGGTAAAGTTGTGAAGTTATCACTTTTAGTTGAAATAGTCCATCCCATTGCGCGAATTCCTGTTTTAAACAATGATGGAAAGCCATATTATTTTCCCGGAGTTGGCGGTATTTCATATAACTTTGGGCTTGGTGATAATGTTTTTGAAATTTTTGGAGATCATGTTGAACCAGATGTTTCGACTAAAAATAAAGATAAAGTATTTAATGATACGTGTATGAATCTTGCGTGTATAGGGAATAAGGCTGTAGTAGTATCAGGTGAAGCAAAAGGGATGGAAGGGTACGTGATTGGAAAACATGGTGGAGTGGATAATATTTTGATATATTTTCCACAAAAAGATAAATTAGTCATTGGAGATAAGATTCAGATATGTGGATTTGGCCAAGGATTAGAGATAATAGATTATCCAGACTTGAAAGTTTTTAATATTGATCCTAATTTATTGAAAAAAATATCAATTATTGAAAAAAATGGGAAATTAATTTTTCCGGTTAAAGCTATTGTTCCTTCTTATCTTATGGGATCAGGTGTGGGGGCATCAAATCCAACTGGAACGGATTATGATATAAATACACATGATATGGACGAGATAAAGCGCCTTGGATTGGACAAACTAAAAATAGGGGATTTTGTTGCGATAAAAGATCATTATAATGGTTATGGTGTAGGTGGTTTTAGAAAGGGAGCAATTTCAATAGGTGTAGTTGTACATTCTAATTGTATAAAAACAGGCCATGGGCCTGGAATTGTAGTAGTAATGACTGCAAATGACAACAATAAACTTGATATTGAATTAAAAGATGAAGTGAACTTAAAAATGTTTTTAGAATAATCTTATTTTTTCTGTTCCATTTAAATATCCAACTACTATTTCGTTTAATTTTGGATATCTACCGATGTTTTCATCTGTTTTTACTAGTAAGTTTTTTCCTACAAGACCAATTATCGTGCCGGTTTTTGTTTCGTATTGTGCTTCTATTATTCTGTGTTTTTCTTTTGATGCATCGATATAGTCGTGAAAAATTACTTCACCATCTTTTATTATTGCAATTTTATCTGCGTATTCTTCTATCTCATATATTTCATGTGATGAAACGATAATGTATTTTCCAAGATCGGCATATTCTCTCATAATTTCCATTATTTCAACCCTTATTGTAGGATCTAAATGTTGTGTTGGCTCATCTAACAATAATATTTCTGCATTTGTGGATACGGCTAAGGCAACTAAGAATAGTGTTTTTAACCCTTGTGAGTATTTTGAAACATTTTGGGAAAGATCCAAATGGTATTTTATGGCCATTTTTTCAAATAAGTTATTATTCCACAATGGATAAATAGAACTCCATATTTTTTGATAATCATACCCAGTAAAGTTTTGAAAAACACATCTGTCTTCTGGAACATAGGATAATTTGTATTTCATTTTTTCCGTTAATTCTTCATCTTCAAAGGTTATAGTTCCATAATCTTTTCTTAGTACATGTGATATACAATTTAGGGTTGTTGTCTTGCCAACACCATTTGGACCAATTAGTGCCAAAACTTCTCCTTTCTCTAATTCAAAAGATATATTAGTCAAAACTGGTTTATTTTTGAAAGCCTTTTTTAATTGTTTAATTTTTAACATAACTTTCACCTCCAACGTAAACTCTGTAGGCTAAAAATAAAAGTAAAGCGGAAAAAAGTGCAGAATATAGTATATTTCCTTGATAAGTAGGACTAATTAAAAGATATGGATTAAAATTTATATCTAGTTGAAGACTGCCGATTTTTGTGAGTATAGAGTCTACAATTAAAAATATTATGGTAATTGCAAGATTGTCTATACCAAATGATGCGGCAATGGTTGCTAGTGAAAAGATAAATGTTGAAAATATTAGAAAATAGATCGCTTGGGAGTGTTCGATAAGTATTGTGACAGAACAAATGAGTAACATTAAAAATGTGTATAGATAAAGGAATACTTCTTTTTTTGTAAATGGAAGATAATAGAAAAGTTTGTCTTTTTTTGATTTTATTTTTGAACCTAAAACGAGGTTTGAGAGGAAAAATACTGAAAAAATATTCGTGTAAGGTATAAATAAAAGCAAAAACCAAAAGAACCAACTTCCACTCTTTTCTTTTATTATTATTTCAAATAGAGCTTCAACCTTTTTCATTTTTCCACACCTCCTCAAATATTATAAAAATAGTTTGTATATCTATGTTTAACTTTTTAAGTTTTTTGACCACTTTTTTAATTTCCTCTATGGTATCATCGTTAATTTTAATATCTTTATTTATGAAGTATCCAATTCCTTGTTCTGAGGAAATAATTCCTTCAATTTTTAACTTTTCCAACGCTTTAAGTACGGTATTTATATTAACTTGGAATATTTCTTTAAGTTCTCTAACGGGCGGCAGTTGATCTCCTGGTGTGAATTTTCCAAGAATAATTTCAGATTTTATCATGTTTATTATCTGGATATATGCGGGGATACCACTATGTTTGTCTACTTGTTTTAACATATCATCACTCCTGTTCAAAAGTGAGCCTTGGGCCTTTGATATCTAAAACCGCTTTTTTGTAATTTTTAATTTTTATGTTCCCCGATGTACAGAGTATTTTAATTTGTGCTGGATTGTTTGAAATATCAATGCTTCCTATAATGGTAGTTGCATTAATTCTTGTATAGGTATTTTTTCTGCCTAATTTTATATCTACATTCATTCCTGTTCCATCAATTCTTATTTCTTCATAGTTTATCTTTGAGTCTATATTTATACCTGTACCATTTAAATTAAAATTTTTTCCACTAATGTACCCGTCGATGTTTATACCTGTTCCATCTATCTCAAAAAATTTTGAATTTATTTTTCCATCTATATTGATACCAGTTCCATTTAGTTTTAAATTTTCACATTCTATGTCCAAAGAATTAAAACTTATGGCAGTGGCATTTATTTTTAGTTCATTTAACGTGGCTTTTCCAGATAATTTAACATTATTTGCGTTTATTTTCAGATATTTTAGGCTTTCAGTACCTATTTTAAGATAAAAAGAGTAATTATTTCCTTTATTAGTACTTATTTTGATAGTTTTTCCTTGTTCTATCTTTAATTTACTAGAATAACTTATATTATTTCCATCTGTAAATTCCAATATTAAATTTGAATTTCCCATATCTATTAATACTTCATCGGTAAAAAGTTCAGTATTGGTATCTGGATATATTATATTTTTTTGATAGTTTTGTAAACGTCTTTGTGAGAAATTTTCAATAAAATTGTTTAAAAAAAAAGGTCTAAGTTTTATGGTAAGTGTGGTTGGCAAGGAAAAAATTAAAACTAGAATAATAAATGCTATAGCTCCCCTTTTTATGATTGTTGAAAACACGAATACTCCTGCAAGAAAAATTATTATTTTAATACTCCATAGTGGGATTATAACACTTAAAATTCCCAGTAATAGCATTATCAATAGTTTAGAAAATATAGGGTATTTTTTGAGAAAATCCATAATGTCACCTCCATATTTATCTAGTGTTCTATATTAGTATAACACATATGTTCAAAAAAACAAAAAAAATATTTAAAAATTTAAAATCCCAATTTTGTTAAGTTTTTGGGGTCTATTTTTTCTAGAATGTTTTTTTTAGGTATATTGAATTTTTTTGAAAGTATTTCAATAGCTTTAAAGAAGTTATAATTTGCTTTTTTTATTGCATTTGCTACTTCTTCATAGCCAAATAAATTTATTAAAGGTGTTAAATTTGAAATGGATTTTTCCAAATTTTCTTTACATTTTTTCTCATTTGCCTCTATTTTAGAAATATATTTTGAAAGAGATATGCATGCATTTTTCAAAAGTTTTAAGGATTTTAATGTATAGTGAATAATTATTGGTGAAAATTGATTTAATTCTAGATTTCCTAATGAGGCAGCGTGGTTGATTAAACTATCATGTGAAAAGACAATTAGAGATATTTGCATAACGTATTCTGGAATAACGGGGTTTATCTTTCCAGGCATTATAGAGCTTCCAATTTGTACCTTTGGAAGTATTAACTCACCAATAGCGGTATTTGGTCCAGAACCAAGTAATCTTATATCGTTGGATATTTTATACAAGTTTACCGCAAGTGCTTTTAATAGTCCGTGTATTTCAGAGAAGACGTCCATGTTTTGGGTAGTATCTATTAAATTTTCTGCTTTTGCAATTTTAACACAGCACGTTTCTCTCAAAGTATTTACTATTTTTAATATATATTCCTTTGGAGCACCAATACCAGTGCCAATAGCTGTTCCGCCTATATTTACATTTCTAATTCTTTCTTCTACTTTGTTTAGTCTCCATCTATCCCTTGCAAGTGCGTCGGCAAAGGCGCCAAATTCTTGTCCCAACATTATTGGAGGGCCATCCATTAATTGTGTTCTTCCAACTTTTCTAATACTATAATACTCTTTTTCTTTTTGCTGTATGATGTTTTGAAGGTTTATTATCTTATCTATTAATTCTCTTAAACGTACTATTATTGCTATTTTTCCTGCGGTTACGAATGTATCATTGGTTGATTGATGCATATTTACATGTTCTAGGGGGTTTACAAATCCAAATTCTTTTCCCAAGATAATAGAAGCTTTATTTGCAATTACTTCATTAATATTCATATTAACTGAGGTGCCTGCTCCGCCTGATAATGGATCTACAATTATATGTGGTAATAATTCTTCCCACTTGTCACATGCTTTCTCAATGGCATTTCCTATTTCTTTTTCAAGGTAACCAAGTTCTGTATTTAATTTTGCAGCGGCCTTTTTTATCATAAAATAGGCCCAAAGAAATTTTTTGTCAAATTTTTCATTTGTATTTGGAAATATTTGAGTTGCTCTTTTTGATGAGATGCCGTACAGTGCATTGTCTTCGATTTCGATTTCACCCAAGTAGTCTCTTTCTTTCCTCATTTTTTCACCTCATTAATGGCTTAATAGCTCTATCAAGCACACCGTGTAAATAAGATATTATAACTCCGTAATTTGTCATGGGAATGTCCAAACGCTTGAACATACGAACCCTTCTCATCATGTTATTTCTGTTCATTACACAACCACCACAGTGAATAACCAATTTTGCGTCTTCAATTTCAGAAAGTTCTGGAAGGTCCACCCCTGCCCATACTTTAAAGTTTAATGCTGCTCCTGTGTGATTGGTTAACCACCTTGGAATTTTAACTCGTCCTATGTCTTCAGTAAGTGGCCTGTGGGTACAACCTTCCATTATGATAACGGTATCTCCGTCTGATAGATTTTCAATTGCTTTTACGCTTTCAACAAAATATTCTAAATCACCTCTATACCTTGATTCAAGTATGGAAAAAGTAGTTAGATCTACATCATCAGGCACATCTGAAACGACTTTCATTACACTTTGAGAATCTGTAACAACTAGTCTAGGTTTTATTCCTATATTTTCAATTGCATATCTTAATTCCCTTTCTTTTACCACTAATACTAACGATTCTCTGTCTAACCCCTCTCTTATTGCATGTACTTGTGGCATTATTAACCTACCTTTTGGTGCACCTAAATCGATTGGGACAACTAATATTACTAGATCTCCACCGTCTATTAAATCCGAAAGATAAGGTATTTCATCATCTTTTGGTAATAGTGAATTTATTTTTTCTCCAATGTCCTCAAAGCCACTTTTTTTTAAAGCGGAAACCTTTATAATTGGGACATTATACTTTTTGTATGCTTTTTCTATTTTTTCTGGGTCTATTTTGTCTATTTTATTTATTACTATTAAATATGGAATTTCAAGTTCTTTAAAGAGGTTTATAATCTGTTCTTCAAAATCACCAGGTTTATTATCAACTATTAAGATTCCGCAATCTGCTCTATACAAAGTTTTTTTTGCCTTTTTTATACGTTTTATTCCTAATTCTCCAATGTCATCAAGACCAGGAGTATCAATTAGTGTAACAGGTCCAACAGGTGAAAGCTCCATACTTTTGAATACGGGATCTGTAGTAGTTCCTGCCACATTACTTACTATTGATACTTCTTGGCCAATTAGTGCGTTCATAAACGAAGATTTTCCAACATTTCTCTTTCCGGTAATTGCAATATATTTTCTGAATCCTCCACTTGCTATCATGCTTACACCTCTTTTGTAAAATATTTCACTAATATTATATCAAAAAAATGTTGTTGAGTAAATTAGATTATACTAAGTTATAGTATATGTGATATAATTATAAGCGGTAGAGTTCATCAGTTTAGGAGGTTTATCATGGAACGTGAAGAGTTAATAAAAAGAATAATAGATGAAAAGGGGAAGGAAGCTGTCGATGACTTAATTAAGCTATTAGATGATGAGGATAGTCAAGTAAGAGAGATAGCTTCAGAGGCATTGTTTAAATTGCAAGAATATTCAAGAGAAAAGTTATTAGAGGAGTTTAAAAGTAGAGTTTTAGAAGCTAAAAAGAATGATATAACACTACTTTATGTAATAGATATTTTAGCTGATATTGGAGAAAAAAGTATCAAAAAGGACTTGTACAACGTTTTGTCACTTTATAGCTTTGAAGAAGCGGAATTGATAATTTATGAAGCGATAGCCAAACTAGGTTACGGTGATGAAATTTACGATATACTTAAGTATTTTTTATTAGGAGATGCGGAAAGAAAAAAATTTGGTGCACAAGCTGCAATGGCCCTTTCATATGTGGATAGACCACAAGTTGTGAAGGATTTAGTAAGTGCAATTAACAGTGGAGATTTTGACGGAGAAGATTTGGAAATAATTAAAAAGGCTTTATCAAATATTGTGATGAAAAATTCTATGTACTATGATATATTAAAAAAACTAGTTGGTGAAGATGTTGAAAAGTACATGGGGGAATAATATGGATTTTGAAGTGTTTAGGAACGTTCATATTAAATATATAGAAAAAAATATAGAAGAAGTTATAGACGAAAACAAATTAACAAATTCACAAGATTATCTTGTTGATGAATTAAAATTGTTTTGTTTAAGGTCTGGGAAGAGAATAAGGCCATTGTTATTTTTGTTAGGTGCAGAGAGTTTTGGGGCGAAAATTGATGAAAGGATTTATAAAGTTTCGGCGGTAATTGAAGTAATGCATTCTTTTTTATTAATACACGATGATATTATGGATCAATCTGATAAAAGAAGAGGACTACCTTCTATGCATAGTCTTTTGTATGAAAAGTTTAAAGATTTGAATTTTAATCCAAGAATTGGAGAAAATTTAGCGTTAGTGTTGGGAGATGTGTTGTTTTTTATAGCTTTAAGGGCTTTGAGTAAATTAGAATTGCCAAATGGTTTTTTAAAAGATTTTTCAGAATGTTACATAAATACTGGATATGGTCAAATCTTGGACGTTATTTATTCTATGAACAAAAAATATAAGGAGATTTTTGAAGAAAAGAAAATTTCTTTGGAAATTTCTAAATTAAAAACGGCTTATTATACCTTTTTTTATCCTTTTTATCTTGGAGCACTTTTTGGAAAAAGAAATGTTCCAAGGAGGGATTTGGAGGGTGTATTAATTCCTGCGGGGATAGCTTTTCAGATAAGAGATGATATATTAAGTACATTTGATGAAAATTCTGGAAAATCTAATCTTTCCGATATTTTGGAAGGAAAAGTAACGGCATTAATAGATTTTGGAAAATATGATGATAATTTTTTTGAGATGTATTTTAAACCTCGAAAAACGGACAAAGAAATAGGGTTTATAATTGATGCGATAAGAAAAAGTGGAGCTGTAGAAAGTGCTAAAATCGTGATGAACGAGTTGTTTGAGCTTTCGCTAAAGAATTTAGAAAAAATAGATATAAAGAACAAAGAGGTGCTAATGGATTTAATATTGAGATTAAGGAGAGATTAAGATGCCAAATTTTGATTCTCATATAAGGGTTGGAATGTTTTTTTACCCAATTGTTTTGGGTGTTTATCTTTTTATTTTACATCTTTTAAATATGGGATATCCAGACGAGAAAGTTATAGCTTTTGGTTTTTTCCTTTTTGTTTTGTCATCTGATATGCCAGATATTGATCACAACCATTCTTTTTTACATAAATTTATAAGGTTACTTGTTATATCCTTTGTTATTTATTTCGAGTTTACAAAGAAAATTATTATATCTTTTTTTGATTTAAATGTTGGATTGTATTTGAGATTTTTGATAGCGTTTTTGACGGGATTATTTTTTGGGATTTTGTTTGAGATTATTATTCCTAAACATAGAGGGCCATTGCATACTTTTTGGGCTGCATTAATTTATGGTGGAATAATGTTTTCAGGTGCGTATTATTTGGGATTTAAGGCTGAAAATTCAGCTTTTCTTGGTATAATATCTACGATAGGATATCTTGTTCATATAATAATGGATATTTCTTTTGTTGAAAAAAATGGAAAATTAATTAAAAGGTGATAGTATGTTTGTTATTGGAATTGGTGGTGGCACAGGTTCTGGAAAAACTACGGTTGCGCAAAAGATCCATGAAATAATAGGCAAAGAAAATAGCGTAATTTTGCCTATGGACAATTATTATAAAGATATGAGTCATATACCACTTGAGGAAAGAAAAAAGTATAACTATGACCATCCTGATATGATAGAGTCATCTTTGTTGGTGATGCATTTAAATAAGTTGTTATCTTCAAAGAGTATAAAGTTACCGGAATATGATTTTAAGATTTATTCTAGGACAGAAAAGTTTACTATTTTAGAACCAAAACCTGTTATTATAGTAGAAGGAATTTTTGCACTTTATTATGAGGATTTGAGAAAGGTTTACGATTTATCAATTTTTGTCGATGCTGAAAGTGATGTGAGGTTTATAAGGAGACTTGAAAGGGATATTAAAGAGAGAGGGCGGACTCTTGAAAGCGTTGTAGAGCAGTATTTGAATATGGTGAAACCTATGCATGATGCGTATGTGGAGCCTTCAAAAAAATATGCTGATTTGATTATACCCAAAGGTGGTTTTAATGAAAAAGCAATAGATGTTGTTGTGGAATTTATTTTTAAAAAGATGACTAATTTATGAAAAGAGGTGTCTTTATGTACCATAAAGTTTCAAGAGATCCCATTCATGCAGAAATTTTTATGTATCCTTTGGAAATCTTGGCATCTGATACTAAGGCAATGCAAAGATTAAGATATTTGTCACAATTAGTAGGTTCAGAATATGTATATCCTTGTGCAACTCA
Organism: Thermosipho affectus; assembly: GCF_001990485.1. Classification (NCBI taxonomy): domain Bacteria; kingdom Thermotogati; phylum Thermotogota; class Thermotogae; order Thermotogales; family Fervidobacteriaceae; genus Thermosipho; species Thermosipho affectus. The sequence goes on from NZ_LBFC01000022.1 coordinate 141,373, forward strand.
TACTAGATTTGCACATTCGTTAGGAGTAATGCATATATCTGGTATGTATGCAAAGCATCTTTTTGAAGATAAAGCTAAAGTAAGAATTTTAAGATTAGCTGGATTATTACATGATATAGGTCATGGGCCATTTAGTCATCAATTCGATGAAGTGGTTTACAAGAATATGGGGTTAGATGATGGCCATGATGAATATAGAAATAAAATTTTAACAGAGTATATGCCAAATGCCATGTTAAAGGTTTACGAAAGGGCTCCTGAAAAGTTACAAAAGGCAGTTTTAGAAGATGTTGAATTTGTTTTAGGAGGTATTTCAGATCTTTTAGATGATTTTAGGAAGATAATGCAAATGGTGATAGATGTTTATGAGGGAGAAGAGTATGGAACAATAGAATTTGCAGTTATTCAAGGTCCCTTAGGAGCAGATAGAATGGACTTTGTCCTTAGAGATTCATACTTTGCAGGTACTAGAGGATTTGGGACTGGGTCTTTGGATAGACTTGTGAGAAATTCCATGATAATTGAAAAAGATGGAAAAAAACATTTGGCTTATAACATTAAGGTTATAGATGAGATTTATACTACGTTATTTGGCAGATTTATGATGTACAAAAATGTTTATTTCCATAAGACTTCACGTGCCGCAGATTTAATGATCCAAGAGCTTTTAGAGTTAAGTTATAAACCTTTGAAGTTAAAAGAACGTGTTGAAAATTTAGGAACTTTCATGGAATTAACCGATCAAAGAATTATAAATGAAATAGAAATTTACTTTAAGCAAATAGTTGAAGAGTACAATATTAGTTCATTTAAAGAGACAAAAGAAAAGATTTTAAATTATGAAATTGACCTACAACCTTTGGAATTGGATATTGTAATGGCATATGAGATAGTGGAGAGATTAAAAAATAGAGATTTTTGGAAGACTATATTGGAAACGCCATTTTCCGTTGAGGGTATAGATCCTTCTGTTGCAAGTCAAGGATTTGCAATGGATGTTTTGAAAAAAATTAAGCTAAGATTGAAAAAGGCTATTGAAGGTGCAGATGAAGAGGATAAAAATGGACTTGCAGAGATACTTTCAAATTTTGATAATATATTTAAAGTAGATACGCCTTATAAACTTTCCTTAGTGCATCCGGAAGAATTTTTAAAAAGTAATATATATATTTACGATTTTTGGAAAAAACAAGTTTTGTCCTTTGATGAGTATGTAAAAGAATATCCCGCGTATAGACTCATGAGCAGTAATTTAATACAAATAGTGAGGTTTTATGTTACAAAAGATATAAGGAGTTTATTGGAAAAGTATAATGTAATACCAAAAGTGGACATGCAACTTACTACGAGGTGGTAAGATGAAACTTCTTTTTGACGTAGGAAATACTCATACAACTATTGCACTTACGGATAATGGGAAGAAATTTAATATAAAGCGCATATCGACGTATTCATTGCAAACAGAAGATGAATTATACGTTTATCTTAAAATGTTATTTAGTGAAAACTATGATCAAATAATAGTTTCTTCAGTTGTTCCTAATATTAACCATATTTTTGAGTTTTTTTCTAAAAAATATATAGGTAAAGATGCTGTGTTTTTAAATGCAAAATTATACAAGAATATAAAGTGGGATGTTAGAGTTCCTTCTGATATTGGTGCAGATAGAGTGGCAAATGTGATTGCAGCTGAAAAGGATTACGGTAATAACGCGATAATAGTAGATTTTGGTACGGCGATAACTATTGATGTTTTGAAAAATGGAATATATGAAGGAGGAGTTATAATTCCTGGATTTGGGATGATGGTTAATGCCTTGTTTAAAGGAACTGCAAAACTTCCAAAGGTGGAGTTAAAGCCATCAGATGTTTTTATTGGAAAAGATACAGAATCTAATATAAGAATAGGTGTGATTAATACAGTACTTGAAGGGATAATAAAAGTTGTTGAGAAAATAAAAAGTGAAACAGAAATTACCTCTGTTATATTCACAGGAGGACAATCAAAGATAATAATGGATTATAAAAAAGATGTTATTTACGATTTAGAATTAGGTCTTAGGGGGATTTATTACTTTTATGAAAGCACTATTAGTTAATCCTTGGATTGAAGATTTTGCAGCATATGATTTTTGGCTTAAACCGTTAGGCCTGTTATATGTGGCATCTTATTTAGATAAATTAGGGTTTGAAGTCTATCTTGTTGATTTAATGAATAGACACGATATTGATTTAAAAAGATTCGTAAATGTTCCTAGGGATAAGTTTTATGGCACAGGAAAATTTCCATTTGTTGAAGTAAAAAAACCAGATGTGTTAAAATTTATTCCGAGAAAATACAAAAGATACGGAGCACCCAAAGAGTTTTTTTATTACAAATTAAAAGATATAGGAAAAGTTGATATAATTTTTGTTACTTCTACGTTGACTTATTGGTATCCAGGTTATTGGGATACTATTTCTTTTTTAAAGAGTTATTATGGAAATAACGTACCTATTGTATTTGGTGGCTTTTATGTTAGAAATATACCGTCTCATGCGAGAAAGACTGGAGTACATATCTTTCCGAGTAATGATTTAAATAGATTGCCAAAGTTTTTAGAACAAGTAACAGGAAAAGAAATTAAATCTAAAAATATAGATTGGTTTATGCTTCCACCCATGTATGAGCTTTACAATAATTTGGGATATTTAGTTTTTTTAACTACTTTAGGATGTCCTTATAAGTGTTCGTATTGTATTGCTCATAGGATATGGGATGGAATAAAATTTAAACCTCCGGAAGTTGTGGTTTTTGAAATTGAAAAATACGTTGAAACATTTAACGTAAAAGATATAGTATTTTTTGATGATGCAATTTTGGTAAATTCCAAAAAGCATTTTAAAGTAATTTTAAAGAAGTTGTTGGAAAAAGGGTATTCAAAGTATAGGTTTCACCTTCCAAATGGAATACATGCTAGACTGATAGACGAAGAAATAGCGGAATTGATGAAGGAATTAAATTTTAAAACTATAAAACTTGGGTATGAAACTTCTGGAGAACTCCAGTTAAAAACGGGAGGTAAGGTCGTAGATAAAGATTTGGTAAGAGCTGCGCGTATTTTTAGAAAAAAAGGTTTTACCGAAAGAGAAGTTTCAGCGTATATTATGGTAAATATCCCTGGGCAAAGTGTTGAAGATGTAAAAAATGCTATTAATTTTTGTAAAACTGAAGGTATAGGATTTTCTATTAATGAATTTACTCCAATAATAGGTACAGATGATTGGATAAATTTGGTAAATGAAGGAAAATTAACTGGATTAGAGGATCCTTTGTTGCTCAATAATACCGTTTTACCTTTTTGGTGGAAATTTGGAATGAGTGAAAATGTGGTACAATATTTAAAGATGTATGCAAGAAAGGTAAAAGAAGGTGAAAATTACGATTGATCTGATACAATATTTAGTAACTGGATTTTTTGCTGTAATTTTAGTTATTTTTCCGCGTGAGGTTATAAAAGCTTACTTGATAGTTTTATCAGGGGATAATACGCCCAAGAAATTGAAGAGAACATCATTAAATCCATTTGTTCATCTGGATCCCATTGGGACGGTTGCATTTATTTTGTTTGATTTTGGTTGGGCAAGACCTGTTCCAGTTTTTCCACTGAAAAATAAAAATGTTAGAAAAATTCTGATTTTTTCATCGATGATTGGTCCAATTTTGGGAGGGTTTTTTTTTATTCTATACGGTTTGTTGGCAAAAAGTTTTTTTGAATATAAAATAATGTATGAAGTTTTTTATAAGGCGTGCAAATGGAGTCTTACATATGCAATATTTTCACTCTTACCAGTTCCACCACTTGATGGTTCAAGGCTTCTTGGTGCCTTTTTGCCAGATGATTATTGGGATTGGTATATAAAATATGAAATATATGGTATACTATTTTTGTTGGGAATTTTACTGCTTTGGATATTACCGCTTATAATGGAACCTTTTGTTATATTGATAAATAATCTGACAAATTTTATAATACTAGGAAAAGGGGGATAACATGGAAGAAAAAATAAGAGAACTTGAACAACTTTTTGATGATTTGATTAAGAAATACGAAGAACTTAAGAAAGAAAATAAAGAACTTTGGAAGGAATTAAATGCTGCTATTGAAAGGGCTAATCAGCTTGAGCAAGAAAACAATGCATTAAAAGAGCAAATTTATGGAACATTTGAAAAATTATTGGGAAAAATAAAAAATGTTGTTGAGACATCAGCGGAGATAAATGGTGAAGAAAACGCTTGAGTTTAATGGTAAAAAATTTATTGTTGAATCTGATGTTGAAGAAGAGATATTAAATTATATCGAACAAAGATTAGTTAAATTAAACAAAAAGTATGATAATCTTTCATCGTTAGATGAAAGATTTCTTGCAATGTTGTGTGATGTGATTGAAAATGAATTTAAATGTTTGGATGAAATTTCAAAATTAAGTGAAAAGTTAAAAAATATGGAGGAACCTAACGTTGAAAATAGGTCTATTTGATTCAGGGATTGGGGGAATTTCTGTTTTAAAAAAGCTTGCATATGTAAATGGAGCACATTATATTTATATTGCGGATACCGAAAGGGCTCCATATGGATTAAGGACTCCGGAAGTCCTTGAGTCTTTTGTTTGGGAATTTGTAGAGTTTTTTCATAAGAAGAGAGTTAATGAGATTTTTGCAGCTTGTAATACTACAGATTCAATTATATTGGAAAGAAATTTGGATTTAGGGATAAAATATAATAGTATAATTAAAGCCGGTATAAATGCGATAAAAGCCGATAGGATTGGAGTTATAGGCACAAATGTTACTATAAAAAATGGTAGTTATAAACGTTATTTGGAAATGATGGGTAAAGAGGTTTATCAAAAATCTACACAATTATTTGTTTCTATAGTTGAAGAAGGGGTTTTTTACGGCAGAATGGTTGAAGCTATTGCAAATTATTATTTGCTTTCTTTAAGAAAGGAGAATATTAGAGAATTGATATTGGGTTGTACACATTTTCCTTTCTTAAAGGGAATAATTTCAAGGGTTTTACCTAAGGTTAGAATAATTGACCCAGCCGAAGAGCTGTCAAAATTAGTACCAAAAGATAATTCGAAAAAACCGTTTGTTGAGTTTTATGTAACAGGAGATCCGGTAATTTTTGAAAGAAAATTAAAAAGAATAAATTTTAGAGTTCCGTATACTGTTAATAAGTTTAGAGTTAGAAAGGTGATATCCATTGAAAAATTTAGTGATTTTAACGGGATTATCGGGAGCAGGTAAATCTACAGCACTTGGATTATTAGAAGATATGGGATTTTATTGTATAGATAATTTGCCTGTAAATTTAATTGAGCAGATAATACCCATAATATCTATTAATGTAGAAAATTTGGCCTTGGTTATAGATTCAAGAAGTGGGAATCTGGAAGATATGTATTTAGTTATTGAAAATTTAAAGAAGAAGTATTTAAAGGAAATTAAAATAATATTTTTGAATGCAAAGGATAGTGTGTTAATAAATAGATTTGCACACACTCGAAGAAATCACCCTTTGCTTAAGGTTTCTAATTCGTTGGAAAAAGCAATTGAAAATGAAAGAAATTCGTTTACAAAAATTTTGGAGATATCAGATATAGTTATTGATACTTCTAATCTAAATCCACATCAATTGAGGGAAAGATTAGTAGAAATATTGACAAGTGTAGAGAAGAAATTTTTATTGCGTATTCTAAGTTTTGGATTTAAATATGGAGTGCCATTAGATGTTGATTTTGTGTTTGATGTTCGTTTTTTTCCTAACCCATTTTATGTAGTGGGTTTAAGAAATAAAACTGGAAAAGACAAAGAGGTTAAAGAATTTTTATACAATACACAGGGTGTAAGTGATTTTATTGATATGTTGAAACAAGTTATTGATTTTGCGATTTCAAGATATGAAAATGAGGGAAGAATGGAGTTAAGTGTTGGAATTGGGTGTACTGGTGGTCAACACCGCTCTGTATTCTTTGCTGAAGAGCTTGCAAAATTTTATCTGGAAGCTTGCAAAGTTTTATTGGAGCATAGGGACGTGAAGTAATGAATTTTGTAGTAGTTGGAGGCGGAACAGGAGTTTCAACTTTGTTAAGAGGTCTGAAATACTTTAAGGGTATTGATTTAAAAGCTATTATTACCGTTACAGATGAAGGAGGAAGTTCTGGAGTTTTAAGAAGAGAATACAATATTATACCTCCGGGAGATATTAGAAACAATTTAGTTGCACTTGCAAAAGATGAGGAGATACTGGGGAAGTTATTTTCGTATAGATTTTCAAATGGTTTTTTGTTGGGACATACAGTTGGGAACATAATTTTAACCGCACTTACAAAAATGTTAGGTAGTTTTACAAAAGCAGTAGAGTATATTTCAGAGGTATTAGCTATAAATGGTAAGGTAATTCCAGTATCTGAAGATTTAGTAAGACTTGTTGCATTTTACGAAGATGGAACTGTTGCTCATGGTGAAAGTGAAATAATGAAAGTTGTAAAAAAGAAAATTATTAAAATATCTTTAGATAAAGAAACTTATATTAACAAAGAAGCAGATTGTGCAATTAAAAATGCCGATGTTATTATACTTGGCCCCGGGAGCATTTATACAAGTATTATACCTAATTTACTAGTAAATGGATTTTACGAGAGTTTAAACAAATCAAAGGCAAAAGTTGTATATGTTTCCAATTTAATGACTCAACCATCAGAGTCATATAATTTTACTCTTAGTGACCATGTGACAACAATTGAAAGATATTTAAAAAGAAAAGTTGATTATATTATTGTATCTTATTCTAATATTTGTGAAAGTGTTTTGAGACGGTATTTAGAAAATGGTTCAGTTCCAGTTGAAGTAGATATGAATGATGAAAGAATTATAATAGATGATTTAATTGAAATGAAAGATAATGATGGGAGAATAAGGCATAATCCTTTGAGACTTGCGAGTTTAATTATTGATTTGATCAGGTGATAAAATGCTTTATACTTTTTCAGAAGATGTTAAGGGGGAGCTTTGTCATTTAAAAATAAATAGCGCGGAAGAAGCAAGGTCAGAACTTTCAGGATTCTTAAAATCAAAAGGAGTTCTTATTAAAACACACGTAGATTTGTTTGTGAAATTAGAGGTTGGCTTTATCCCTGCTGCACGTAGAATAATGAATTTGATGAATCAAGTGGAAGTTGATAAAAAAAAGTTAACTTTGATAAAAAATAAATTGAAGAAAAAGAGAGTACAAATTTTTATACCTTTTTCTATAATGGAAAAGCTTGAGATAGATGTTCTGGAAATACCAAGTTATATTTTTGAAGATTTGAGTTATTTTTCTGCATTTTTAAGAGGACTTTTTATTGCAAGTGGTTCGGTTACTGATCCTGTGAAAAGTTATCATTTTGAAATAATTTCGCACAATGAAAGTTTACTAAATATTATAAAAAATTTTCTTGTAAAAAATTTGGGTGTTGAAGGAAAGATTTCAAAGTTTAATAATAATTTTAGGTATTATGTGAAAAAATCACGCGAAATTGTTGAATTGCTTAATTTTTTAGGAGCACAAAGAAATGCAGATAAGATGGAAAAGATAGTTAATTCAAGGGAAATAAAAAGTGATTTTAATCGTTCTTTGAATTTTTTAAGTGCGAATGCAAAAAGGGTAGGAGAGAGTAATGCAAAACAAATAAAAATCATAAGAAATTTAATTGAAAAGTATGGGTATGAAGTTTTATCAGAAGAATTAAAAAAATTAGCAATCTTGCGACTGGAAAATGAAGATTTAAGCTTATCGGATTTGGGAAAACTTTTTGAACCACCGTTGAGTAAAAGCATGGTTTACAATAGAGTAAGAAAGATTTTTAAAATTTATGAGAATTTGGAAGGTAAAAAAGTGGAGTGATATTTATGAAATGTCCATATTGTGGATATGAAGATACGAAAGTATTGGATTCTCGTGTGGATTCATCTGGTTTAACGGTAAGAAGAAGGAGAGAATGTATAAAGTGCAAGGGAAGGTTTACGACGTATGAAAGATATGAAGTTGGTCCTGTATTTGTCGTTAAAAGAGATGGAAAGAGGGAAAAGTTTGATAGGAATAAGATTTTGAATGGGATAATGAAAGCATGTGAAAAGACAAATGTTACGTTAGATGAAATGGAAAAATTAGTGGATGATGTGGTAAACGAAATACAAAAATCTGGAAATTTGGAGGTATCAACATTAAAAATAGGAAGATTGGTCATGGAAAAGCTGAAAAAATTAAATGGGGTAGCTTATGTAAGATTTGCATCGGTTTATAAAGATTTTAGAGAAGTTGAGCAATTTTTAGAAGTTGTGGAAGAATTGAAAAAAGAAAAATAGTATTGGAGGTGTATTAATGAAAAAAGAGGTTATTTATTTAACCAAAGAAGGATACGAAAAATTAAAAGCCGAGCTCGATCAATTAAAGCAAAAGCTTATGTTTGAAATTGCTGAAAGGATTAAAGAGGCAAGAGAGTTGGGTGATTTGTCTGAGAATTCTGAATATCAAGAGGCGAAAAACGAACAAGGTAGAATTGCCGCAAGAATTAACGAACTTGAAAATATGCTTTCAAAGGCAGAAGTTATTGAAGGGTTAGATACTAACGTAATCAACATTGGAAATTGGGTTATTATTAAAAATATTGAAACTGGTGAAGAAAAGACTATACAAATTGTAACTCCACATGAAGCAGATGTTTTCAGCAATAAGATAAGTATTGAATCTCCTGTGGGAAGAATTCTGGTTGGAAAAAAGGTAGGCGAAATAGTTAAAATTAAATCACCAAAAGGTGTTTTTAAATATCAGATTTTGGGAATAAAAGTTTAGGAGGGATTGAAGTTGTTAAAGGAATTTAGAGAACAAAGAATAAAGGAAATAAATCAATTAAGAACTGAAGGGGTCAATCCATATCCAAATAAGTTTGACAAAACACATACTAGTGAAATGATAAAAAAAGAATTTGGAGATTTAAAACCAGGAGAGGTAAAAGAAAATGCATTTGTATCTACTGCTGGAAGGATAATGTCTTTAAGAAAACATGGAAAAAGTGCGTTTTTCCATATTAAAGATTTTTATGGAAGAATACAAGCATATATTAGAAAAGACATTGTTGGAGACAAATTATATAACTTCTTTACAGAGTATATTTCAATTGGTGATATTGTAGGTGTTAAAGGAAGTGTGTTTAAAAGTAAAACAGGTGAAATTACAATTCTTGTAAAGGAAATAGAGCTTTTGAATAAACCTTTAAGGCCTATGCCTGAAAAGTGGCATGGTATTAAGGATAAAGAGTTATTGTATAGACAAAGATATGTTGATATGATTGCAAATGATGAAACGTTGAATAGATTTAGGATTAGGTTTGAAGTAATAAAATTAATTAGAGAATTTTTGAATTCAAAAGGATTTATTGAAGTTGAAACACCAATTTTGGAATATGTGACTGGTGGTGCATCAGCAAGACCTTTTGTGACACATTTGAATGTTTTTGATATTGATATGTATATGAGAATTGCAACGGAATTGTATTTAAAAAGATTTATTGTAGGTGGATTTGAAAGGATATATGAAATTGGTAAAAATTTTCGTAATGAAGGGTTATCGTATAAACATCATCCTGAGTTTACTTCAATTGAAGTTTATCAGGCTTATGCTGATTATGAAGATATGATGAATCTTACAGAGGAATTATTTGTTTTTATAGTTGAAAGGATATTTGGAACCACAAAGATAAGATATCAAGATATTGAGCTTGATTTTTCCAGACCTTGGAGAAGGGTGAAGATGAGAGATTTTATTAGAGAACATTTAAACGTAGATATATTAGAAGATTCTACAGATAAAATGATTGAAGTTTTAAAAGCACGTGAAGTAGAAGTGGAAATAAAAGACAGGGGACATATAATAGAGAAACTTTGGGATCTTGTCGAAGATAAAGTTGTTCAACCTACATTTTTATTGGAACATCCAGTTGAAATTTCACCACTTGCAAAAAAGCATAGAGAAGATCCACGTGTTACAGAAAGGTTTGAGTTAATAATCTTTGGAAGGGAAATGGCAAATGCATTTAGTGAGTTGAACGATCCAGTTGATCAATATGAAAGATTTTTAAAGCAAGTTGAGTTAAGAGAAGCAGGAGACGAAGAAGCTCAAATGATGGATAAAGATTTTGTAAGGGCACTTGAGTATGGAATGCCACCTACTGGTGGATTGGGAATAGGAATAGACAGACTTGTAATGTTGTTGACTAATTCACCTACAATTAGAGATGTTATAGCTTTCCCACTTGTTAGACCAAAATCTTTTGAAGAAGAAGAGCTAGATATAGAAGGGGGTTCGCAAGAATGAGAAAATGGTTTGAAAAGGCACACGGTGTAATTATTTGGACTATTGCTATTGCTTTTGTGGCTGGTATAGTAATTTGGTCTTTAACCTCTTATTTTTCTGCAAGGAAAAGTAAAATTGAATATTCTTTGAGTGATTCAGTAGCATTTTTAACAAAAGATGGAACAGCTTTAAATTCGGATTATTGGATTTTTCCATGGGATTTAGAAAAGTCATATAGTCAAGCATTATCTTACTACAAATTGACTGATGTTGATCCAGTTTTTGAAGAACCAATGTTAAAAACATCACTTTTGAATGACTTAATAGATACAAAAGTGGTGCTTTATTATGCGGAAATTAGCAATATTAGACCAAGTAAAAGCGAAATTAAAGATGAACTTGAAAAACAAGTAAGTAAGATAAAGGAAAATGAAAACCTTTTGAAATATGTTGAACAAAATTTTGGTGGTTTGGAAAATTACAAAAAATCTATAGAAGCTGATATTATTAAGTATTTAACTATTTCAAAAGTTAAAAATAAAATTGCCAAAATTGATGAGAAACAAATGGAAGAATACTATGAAAGTCACAAAGAGGAATTAATGAATAAGTATGATTCTGCAAATGTTGATTTTGTAAGTTTTTCAACCCAAGCTAGTGCAAATAATTTTATTACAAAAGCACTTATAGATGGTTTTGAAAAAGCTGCAACAGATCTGAATGTTTCTATTCAAAAGTATCCAAACCTTAAGAGGGGAATTTTGGACAAAAAATTTGAAGAAACGATTTTTTCTACACCAAATACTGTAGTAGGTCCAGTTCCTTTGGGGAGTAATTTTTTTGTATTTTATGTAAATGATTTAACTAATGTAGATACATTTGAAAAATTTTCGCTTTCGCAAGGTTATCAAGATGTTTTAAATCAGCTTCAGGGTGAAAAGTTTAGAAATGAGATTGAAAAGTTCAAAAAGGATAATAACGTTGGGGTTGTTATAAATAACGAAGTTTATAGGGTATGGAACGAAGTTTTAACAAAATCAGGAACTGATTTATTGAATGTGTATAAGAATTTGAATGGTATGGTATTTGATTTTAATTCAAACATGGTAAAAGAAGATGTTCCTGTTGAGATAAAAGCTGCATTTGTGACTTTGGTTGATAAGATGATAAAAGATGCGTCATTTACTAATAGTGAAATTATTGATGATGCTAAAAAAGAGTCAGATATTGTTTTGAAGAGTGTTTATAAAGATTATCCTGAATCATTTATTGCAACAAAAAAGATGAAAGAACAATATCCAGATAGAAAAGATGTATTGTTTAATTATTATACAAAGTTGTATTCTAAGATTAAACCGTATATAGAATATGGAATGCTTCAAAATGTTATGAATGATTTTATTGATTTATACGGTGGTTTGACAACTTTATCTGAAGCAACGGATATTTCATTAAATCAGAAAGCAGAAGTTCTTTATAATTTGTATGAAATAAATAAGATGCTTAAGGATGCGACAACTGCTAAGCAGTATCTTGAAAAATTAAAAGAAGCAACACCTACATATATGGATTTTGATGCGGCATTTAACGAACTTAATTTTATGAAAAACGCAACAAGCACTAATTAAGTAAAAAGAAATAAAAATCAAGTTCAAGCCCATTAATGGGCTTGAATTTTTTAGCACAACGAACTATTTATGGTATAATTTTTCAAGGGGTGATATTTTGCGGTTAGATAAATTTTTAAAGGAAACACGTATAATTAAAAGACGAACAATAGCACAGCAGCTTGCAAAAAATGGAAAGATTATTAGAAATAATATAGCATTAAAACCGGCCTCTGAGATAAGAAGTGGTGATGAACTTGAACTTTTTCTAAGGAGTAGGTTTTTAAAAATTAAAGTCTTAAGTGAGAAAGAATATGAAGTAATTGAAGAAAAAAAGATTTGGGGGGATGAAATATGAGAAATATTGTAGAAAATCACGTAGAAGAAATGCTTGAGTTTTTAAGGTATGATAAGTCTCAATGGGGAAATATATGGGAAAAATTAAAATCCAAATTTTCAATTCTAGGAGAAATTGAAAAGAGTTTAGGTACTCCAAATTTTGATAAATTAGAAAGGAGAAATTTTGATAAATTTTTGTATGATTATAGAGAACTGGTGGGGAAGGATTCAATTGCAAAAAGAATCAGGCAACACTCAAAAGAATTAGATTTAAAAAGAGAAGATTTTATAACATTTTTGGGAGTTTTTCCAAAAAGTGTGGATTGGATTGTTGTAGAAGAAAATGAAAAAAAAGTTGTATTTGAAAATTTGTATTCATTATGGGAAAAAGGAGAACTTAATAAAGTTTCCGAAGCTGTGTTTCAATCTATTGTACATTTTAGAAAAGGAGAGTTAATGGGAAATTTTTACAATAAAGAGAAAATTTTTGAAGAAATAAATGAATTTTTGGCAAAAAAAGAAAAAGATAAGAGTTTTATGAAGTGCATTTGCGAAATTTTATATGAAAAAGTTCCATATTATGATTGGGTGGGATTTTATATGATAAATGATGAGGGGGTTTTAGAGTTAGGTGATTTTGTAGGTGAACCTACAGAACATGTAAAAATAAAAATTGGAGAGGGAATATGTGGTCAGGCAGCCGATTTGAAAAAAACATTTATAGTTCAGAATGTTTTAAAAGAGACAAATTATTTGTCATGTAGTCCAAAGGTGAAAAGCGAAATTGTAGTTCCTATATTTAAAAATAAAGAGGTTATTGGTGAGATAGATATAGATAGTCATTATGTTTCACCGTTTGATGAAAGGGATAAAAAATTTTTAGAGGGAATATGTAGTATGGTTTCAGATTATCTTGATAAATAATGGAGGAGAAAATATATGAAGCAGCTTTTAAGGCTCCTAAAATATGCAAAGCCATACATGGCTTTATTTATAATAGCTATTTTGGTTGTTATTTCTCTCACCTTTGTTACTTTGTTACCTCCACAAATTGTAAGAAGTGCTGTAAACAACTACATTACAAATGATGGCTTACCTACATCAGAAAGGTTTTCTGGTATTTTTAAAATGGCAGTGTATTTTATTATTTCTACATCTTTAATATTTGTTTTTGAATATATTTCAATTTTGATTACCACTTACCTTGGCGGAAAAATAGTTTATGACATAAGACGAGATTTGTTTCGTCATGTTTTAAAACTTCCTATGTCTTTTTTTGACAAACATCCAAGTGGTCAGATTACGACACGAATAGCAAATGATACTCAAAATGTTATGGAATTTTTTACATCTGTGGTTACAAGTGTATTTAATGATTTATTTTTGCTAACAGGAGTAATTATAATGATGTTAAGTGTAAGTAAGAATTTATTTTTAAATATTTCTTTCGTTTTTCCTGTCTTGATAGTTGCAATGCTTTTATTTAGATATTTTGATTTAAAGGCGTATAGAACTGTTAGAACGAGTATATCCAAAGTTAATGCTTATTTGGCAGAACATATTGCTGGGATGCCAGTTGTCAAATTATTTAATGCTGAAGATTTTGAAAGAAAAGAATTTGATAAGGTTAATAAGGATTTGTACAATGCTAGGATAAAACAGATGTATGTTTTTGCTATTTTTAGACCTACCGTTAGTACTTTATATAGGTTGGCAATTGCTGCGATAATTTGGATGGGAGCAAAGTATATTATTTTAAGAACTTTAAATTTTGGCGATTTATACGCGTTTATTGCTTATTTAGAATTGTTTATGAAACCACTTGAAGATTTATCCGAAAAGTACGATATTATTCAAAATACGGTAGCAAGTGCTGAAAAGATATTTACGTTGATGGATGAAGAGGAAGAACATTTTGGCGCTGAGAATGGTAAAAGGGAAATTGAAAAAGGTGTAGTTGAATTTAAAAATGTTTGGTTTAGATACAATGAAGAAAGGTGGATACTAAAAGATATAAATTTAAAATTTGAACCTGGAAAATTAATAGCTGTAGTTGGAGAAACTGGTGCGGGAAAAACTTCAATAATGAACTTAGTTAATGGGATGTATAGACTGCAAAAAGGTAAAATATTAATTGATAATTTAGAACTTGAAAAGTATAATATTCATTATTTACGTAAGAATATTTCTGCGGTTCCACAGGATGTAGTATTGTTTTCGGGGAGTTTACTTGATAATGTGAGACTTTTTCATAAAGAAATATCTGAGGAAGAAGTTATTGAAGCTTTAAAAAAGGTGTATGTCTGGGATTTAATAGAAAGATTACCCAAGGGATTAAAAACAGAAATAATTGAAAGAGGAAAAGGAATTTCTGCGGGTGAAAGACAACTAATTGCACTAGCACGTTCTGTATTGTTTGATGCTAAAATATTTATACTTGATGAAGCAACAAGCAATATTGATGTGCAAACTGAAGAAAGGATACAAAAAGCTGTTAGAAAATTATCGAAAGAAAAAACAGTCGTTATGATCGCGCATAGGCTTGCGACAGTTGTAAGTGCAGATGTTATATTCGTAATACATGATGGTAAAGTAGTGGAAAAAGGAACTCATAAAGAATTGATGAAAAAGAAGGGAATGTATTATAAACTTTATGAAGTGCAATTCAAAAAATAAAAGGTGCCGTGCACCCCTGCTTCGATTCTCTGAGACCTGAGCGTATCTCCACATCAGACTCAGGTCGAGTACCCCCACGGCACACACTTGCCTGCTTAGGGCTGCTTCCTTCCGGACCTGACCCGGTTCACAGGTAGTTGTTGCGTGGGACTCGGCCTTCAACGTCTTAGTGAAAACCGTTTTCAGACCTCAGATACCTCAGCAGGGGAATTAAGCCCCGCTAGGTGGATTTCGGGTTCAGGGGACCACCAACCCCCCGCTTAGCACGGCACCACATGATATTTTAACACTATTATTTATAATTGTCAAAGATTCATCTTTAAGAATATTGATGAAAGTTGAAAAAAAATAATAATGTGGTATTCTAAATATTTGTAAAAAAAGTGATAAATGGAGGGGAAAATATTAGGAGAAATTGGAATGTAATCTTTATAGTGCTTTTGATAGCTGTTTTTGCATTCTTTTTTAATTTTAATTCAGCAAAAAAGATATATATAAAAGGTGATAAATATTATGTATCAAAATTTCTAGATTTTTTGAATAAAAATGGTTTAAAATATACTTTGGTAGACGAGGAAAATGCAGGCTTTATTATTGATTTAGATAACCTGGAAGTGGTTAATAACGATGGATTGGAATTTAACATAAGGTATAGTGATGAATTAATCAATAAAGTTTTGAAAAAGCTGTTTGAAGATGATTGTAAATATTTAATTTTGAATAACAACTTTTACCATGAAAATGCGTATTTTTACAAACACTTTACATTTGAAACAACTTGTGGTATAACTGTAATGGTGTTACCAGTGGAGTATGGGAGTTTGGAAATGTTTGTATTCCGAACTATTTTGAACATTATAAACAGAAATTATGTTTCATTTGAAAATGGGTATCTTGTTACAAGTATGAATTTATATAAAGTCAGTAGAGAAAGGAAGCTAATTGGTATATATGATCCGATTTTGGATACTATGGAAATAATAGCCGATGAAAAAAACTAGTTAAGAGAGGTGAAAACTTTTGGAACCTATATTATCCGTTAGAAACCTAAGTACATGGTTTTATATGGAAGAGGGTGTTGTTAAAGCTGTTAACGATGTTTCGTTTGATTTACATGAGGATGAGGTTGTTGGAATTGTTGGAGAAACAGGTTCGGGAAAGAGTGTTACAGTAAAATCTATTATGAGGCTTATCCATAAGCCAGGGAAAATTGTTGGTGGTGAAATTATTTATAGAGGTAGGGGGAAAGAAGAAGATATTTTAAAGTTGTCTGTAGAAGAGATGTCCAAAATTAGAGGAAAAGAGATTAGTATGGTTTTCCAAGATCCACTTACCTCGTTAAATCCTCTATATACAATAGGTGATCAATTAACAGAAACGATAATTAGGCACCAAAATGTTGACAGAAGGACTGCGTGGGAAATCGGAATTGAAATGCTTAAAAAAGTTCAAATTCCCGAAGCAGAGAAGAGAATGGTTGCATATCCATTTGAATTTAGTGGTGGTATGAGGCAACGTGCAATTATTGCTATTGCACTTTCGTGTAATCCAAAAGTTTTAATTGCAGATGAGCCAACAACTGCTTTAGATGTTACAATTCAAGCACAGATTCTTGATTTGATGAAAGATTTGCAAAAGGAATTTAAAACAGGACTGCTGTTTATAACGCATGATTTGGGAGTTATTGCTTCTATGGCTGATAGAATAATTGTTATGTATGGAAGTAGGCAAATGGAAATAGCTTCTGCAGAAGATATATTCTACAAGCCAACACATCCATATACGCATATGTTGTTGCGTGCTATTCCAAGGCTTGATATGAAACAGGATAGATTAGAAGCAATTCCGGGGCAACCTCCGAGAATGATAGATGTACCTAATGTTTGTCCATTTGCACCAAGGTGTCCAAGGCGTTTGGATAAATGTTCTAAAGAACTTCCAGAGCTTACAGAAATTGAACCAGGACACTTTGTGAGATGTTTCAATCCCGTTCTAGATAGGAAAGAATCGGAGGCGATGAGGAATGAATGAAGTAATAAAAAATGACCCCATAATAAAAGTGGAGAATTTGAAAAAATATTTCCCCATTTCAAAAGGTTTCTTGGTAAAGAAACACGTGGGAGATGTGAAAGCGGTTGATGATGTTTCGTTTGAAGTGAAAAAGAAGGAAACATTTGCGTTAGTGGGAGAATCAGGTTGTGGTAAGACAACTACCGCAAGGACAATGCTTAGATTGATTAATCCAACGGGTGGAAAAATAAAGGTGTTTGGAAAAGATATTTCAAATCTTAGCAGAAAAGAGTTGCTTCCATTTAGAAGAAAAATGCAAATAGTTTTTCAAAACCCAATAGGTTCACTAAATCCAAGAATGACAATAGGACAAATTTTGACGGAACCCTTATTATTTCACAAGATAGTATCTGATAAAAAAGAAGCCTATGATAGAGCTGTGGAAATCTTAAGAATGGTGGGATTAAAGCCATATCATATGGATAGGTATCCTCACCAGTTTAGTGGAGGACAAAAACAAAGAATAGCTATTGCAAGGGCTTTATCAGTTGATCCGGAAATTATATTTTTAGATGAGCCAACTTCTGCATTAGATGTTTCAGTTCAAGCACAGATAATTAATTTGTTTTTGAAATTCCAGGAAGAGCTTAATCTTACTTATGTTTTTATTTCTCATGATTTATCACTTGTAAGATTTATAAGCGATAAGGTTGCCGTTATGTATTTGGGGAAAATTGTTGAAATGGGTGATGTTGATGAAGTATTCGAAAATCCAATTCACCCATATACAAAGGCTTTATTATCTGCATCTCCGATACCTGATCCAAAGGTTGAGAAAAATAGAAAAAGGATAATTTTAAGTGGAAATGTCCCAAGTCCGATTGCAAGACCGAGTGGATGTTTCTTCCATCCGAGATGTCCATATAAAACGGAAAAATGTGAAAAAGAATATCCAAATATGTATAAAATTTCTGAAAATCACCAGGTATCATGTTACCTGGTAGAAAACGAGGGGGTGTGAGTTTATGAAGAAGCTCGCAGTATTTTTGGTGGTATTGGCAGTGGTGTTTTCATTTGCTGCTCAACTTCCTTATATAGGTGCTGATGCAAACGGTAAGCCAGGTGGACAGTTTGTCTTGGGAACACTGAGTGGGCCAAAGACCGTTAATGATGTTACCGCAAAAGAAACAAGTTCTACAGATGTTATTGAGATGTTTATGAGTTATGGTGGAACACTTATTGAAAGACATGGTGTAGATATGAAATTTTATCCTGCAATTGCTGAAAGTTGGGAAGGACCCAGGTTGACAGCAGATGGTGGTATGGAAGTTATTTGGCATATTAGAAAAGGGGTAAAATTTAGCGATGGTCAACCACTTACAGCTGATGATATTGTCTTTACATTAAACGAAATTTATACAAATCCTGATATTCCAAGTTCAATGCAAGATGTTTTGAAAAGTACAAATGGTTATTTGCCAAAAGCAGAAAAAATTGATGATTATACTGTAAGAATGTACTACCCTGAACCATTTAGGCTTGCATTTAGATACTTAGGTGGAATGTATATTTTCCCAAAACACATTGCAGAAGAATATGTAAAAAATGGAAACTTCCAAGAATTTTGGACAGTTGATTCAATTAACAAAGGGGAAGTTGTAGGGCTTGGTCCATATATTCCCGTGGAATATGTTCCCGATCAATACATAAAGTTTGTAAAAAATCCATATTACTGGAAAAAGGATGCTAATGGAAATCCTCTTCCGTACTTTGATGAGGTAATTTATAAGATAATTTCCAACCAAGATGCAATGAGACTTGCGTTTGAAAATGGTGAAATAGATGTTTATGGACCCAGAGGAACAGAATTTGCAGAATTAAAGGAAAAAGAAAAAGAGCTTAACATAGTAGTGACAACAGCAGGACCAGCATTTGGAACATTGTTTATTACATTTAATTGGAATACACCAGATCCAATCAAGAGAAAATGGTTTAGAAACGAGTACTTCAGAAAAGCAGTAGCATATGCAATAGATAAGGAATCTATAATTGATACTCTTTACAACGGACTTGCTATTCCACAATGGTCACCTGTATCCATGAGTTCTCCATATTACAACGAAGATGTTGTAACAAAATACGAATTTGATCTTGATCTTGCAAGGGCTATGCTTGAAATGGGTGGATTTACATGGGATGAAAATGGTCAACTTATCGACGAAAACGGAAATCCTGTGAAGTTTTTACTCACAACTAATGCAGGAAATAGAGTTAGAGAAGGAGCGGCAAATATAATTCAAGATGCATTGAAAAAATTAGGTATGGATGTTACATTTACACCAATTGATTTCAATACATTGGTACAAAAATTATTAAATACAGGTGATTGGGAGTCAATAATTATAGGATTAACAGGTAATGACGAACCGCAAGGTGGTGCAAATGTATGGAAAGTAGATGCAGGATTGCATTTCTGGAATTACTCACCAGATACTGCAGAATATGTAGATAAAAATGATTATTATTTACCAGATTGGGAACTTGAAATTGATAAGATTTTCAAAGAAAATGTGGCAATTTTGGATGAAAATATTGTAAAGGATTACTTTGCAAGATTCCAACAATTGGTATCCGAGCATTTACCATTGATTTATACTGTAAACCAATTAAGGATGTACGCATATAGAGCAAACTTGAGAAATGTTAAGATAGGACCACTTGGTGGAACAACCTGGAATATTTATGAAGAATGGAGAGAACAATAATATTTTATAGCAGCAGGCGCGTCCTGCGCCTGCTTTCTTATTAAAATTCAAAGAGAGGTGACTGAGATTGCTAAGGTATATAGCACGTAGATTAATTATATTGATTCCAGAACTTTTTATAATTTCTTTGTTGGTTTTTTTGATAATGCAAGCAGCACCTGGGGATTTTTTAGATCAATACAGGCTTGATCCATCTGTGTCTAAAGAATTTATTAAATCTCTCGAGGAACAGTATGGTCTTAATAAGCCTATTTTGACTCAATATTTTTTGTGGTTGAAAGGATTATTTAAAGGAGATTTTGGATATTCATTTTATTATAGAAGACCTGTTATGGATTTGATTGGAGAAAGGGTTTTAGCCACGTTGATATTGTCGTTATATTCTTTTGTTATTTCGTGGATTGTGGGTATTATATTGGGAATTGTTTCAGCTTTAAAGAAATACTCTTTTTGGGATAAGTTTTTGACAATAATAGCATTTACTGGAATTGCGATACCTGGTTTCTTTTTAGCGCTTTTGTTGCTTTATATGGCAGCAAAGACTGGGTGGTTCCCAGTAGCAGGTATGTACGATGTTAATCATGGGAAAATGACTGTTTGGGAAGGTTTTAAAGATATTTTCTGGCATATGCAGCTTCCAGCGTTTACCTTAACATTTGGTGGTTTCGCAGGATTAATGAGGTATATGAGGGGTAGTTTACTTGATGTTTTAAACGAAGATTATGTTGAATTTGCAAGGGCGAAAGGTATGCCTGAACGCGTAGTTATCTTTAAACACGCAGTTAGGAATGCAATAAATCCTTTGATAACGATGTTTGGTTTTAGTTTATCTGGACTCCTTGGAGGAGCCGTAATTACGGAAACGATCTTTTCGTGGCCAGGACTTGGAAGATTAGTTTATCAAGCATTGCAACAACAAGATATGTACGTTGTTATGGCAAGTACGGTAATAAGTGTTATTATGTTGATCATAGGTAATTTGGTTGGTGATATTTTATTAGCAGCAGTTGATCCAAGAATTAGGTTGGAATAGGAGGTAGTAGTTAATGGCGAAAAAAGAAGAAATAAAGAAGAAAAATAATAATGAAAATATAGATTTTGAGGAAGTGTATCTTACAAGAGGTCAATTAATGTGGCGAGCTTTTAAAAAGAACAAACTTGCGATGGTAGGATTATGGACATTAATTGTTTTATATGTTATGATGTTTGCAGCTGATTTCTTGTCACCGTATAATCCTTTTGAGCAAAGTCTGAAACATTCATATGCACCTCCAACAGATGTTTCTTCTGTGTATAAAGTGGGAGATTTTGAGAAAAAAGTGGGTTTATATGTTTTACCATATATAAGTTATGTTGATAAATTGGATTATACGAGAAAGACTAGAGAATTGATTTTTCCAAGTAGGATAACATTTGAGTATAAAGGCGAATTAATCACGTTGGTGTTAAATAATGCAAAATATTTGCCAAGGGATAACTTTGGAGGTAAAGTTATAAAGGTTAATGATCTAGAATTTACTTTAAAAAGAGAAGAGTATGCGTTTGTAAATGGCGAATGGAAAAAGGTTGCATCCTCAAGTGAAAAAACTGATTATTTTGTAAGAGGTATTAACGATGATGTGTTATTAAAAGGTGAAGCGTTTTTAGAGAACAATAGTTCAACAGCAAAGAGTGTTTTATTTGGAAAATATGGTTTTAAATTAGGTGTTTTAAATGAAAAAGAAATTGACAAGGTAGGATTAAAGTACACGATTAATTATATTAAATACGAGGATGAAAATGGAAAAAAACATATATTGTTTGGAAAAAATTTAAAAATAAAAGATTATGATTATAAATATTATCCTGTAAAGTGGTTTGTAAAAAGTTGGGGACCGAAGAGAAAAGACTATGGAAGAGTTGGTTATGTCTTTTGGATAATACCGCTGAAATATCATTTATATGGCGTAGATAATTATGATAATAATGAATTTGTAAGATTATATATAATGGGTTCTGATGAATTTGGAAGAGATGTTTGGTCAAGGTTAATTTTTGCATCGAGAATATCGCTTTCAATAGGTTTTATAGGATTAGCTATTACGTTGACATTATCCTTATTCTTTGGCGGAATCGCAGGTTATTATGGTGGGGTTGCCGATGAGTTATTGATGAGATTTACAGAGATTATAATGGCAATTCCAGGATTTTATTTATTGATTTTGCTAAGGTCATTGTTGCCAATGGATATCCCATCTTCTCAAGTTTACATTTTGCTTGTATTTATTTTGTCGTTTATTGGATGGGCGGGACGTGCAAGGATTATTAGAGGAATGGTATTATCGATAAAGAGAAATGAATTTGTTGAAGCAGCCTATGCACTTGGGTATCCCGATTCAAAGATTTTGTGGAAGCATGTTATCCCCAATACAATGACGTATATGATAGTGACTTCGACTCTTGCAATTCCAGGTTATATCTTGGGTGAAGCAGGATTGTCATTCCTTGGACTTGGAATTAGGGAACCGTCTGCATCGTGGGGATTGATGATGGCAAGAGCACAAGATATATACGTATTACAAAATGCCCCATGGCTTTTGATACCAGGTATATTTATATTTGTGACTGTTTTAGCTTTCAATTTCGTTGGTGATGGATTAAGAGATGCGTTTGATCCAAGGGCACTAGGATAAAAAGTTTTTCTTAGTTTTTTAAATAAGAAACACCCCCGAAGTGATAAAGTAAACCAACACTAGGGGGTGTTTCTTTTTGGAAAAAGAAATGGTGAAAAATGGTGAAAGCTTGATAAAAATAGTGTTTATAAATATTATCGCATTTAAAAGCAAATAATGTGGTATTAGAGGTAAAATCACCTCAATATAATAAAAGCAGGGAATTTCCCTGCTTTTTATGGCGGAGGCGGTGGGACTCGAACCCACACGGGGGTGTAACCCCCACCGGTTTTCAAGACCGGCCCCTTAGCCAATTCGGAACACGCCTCCACTGAACATTATAACATATGTTTGGAAAAATTCAAGAGTATTTTTTCGAATTTTCTGAGAATTTTTGTTACAAAAAATTCGTGGTTTGTATCTATTGGATTTACTTTTATTAAATATGCTTTTATAAAAAGGCCAAATAACATATCGGTAAATATTTGATCACCAATCATTGCAAATTTAAAATTATTTTTCTTTCCATAATTGCTTACTATATATTTTTTAAATTTAAATGGCAAAGGTTTTTTTGCAAGCCATATGGTTTCTATATCGTAATTTATGGGTCTAGGTTTTCCGTTGGATAAGATTAAGATTTTGGCATTTTTCTTTTTCAAAAATTCAAATATTTCAATAATTTTGTTGGGAATCTCTTTTTCTTTCCAAGTGTTTATTGTGTTATCAAAATCGAATATAAAAAAATTAAATCCTTTATCAAGAAGTTTGTTAAAATCTATGTCGGTAACCTTTTTTAAAATTTCCATTTTAAACCTCCATTAGAAATGTTCTGAAAGACCCAAACCTACAAAAAGCTTTTGTTTAGCGTAGTTAAAAATTATAAATAGATCATCTTTCCACTTTTTTCTTGGATCGGGTGGTGGAACAATATATTTGAATGAAATGTAAAGTGAATTTTCAAGAAAATAGCTATTAGAATTAAAAGGATATGTTAATAATAAAGATATAAGATATCTATTTTGGTTAAGTGAAGCTTTTATTCCTCCTTCAATTAAAGGAAAATCAATACTTTTTGTATTATAAATGAATAAAGTAGGTGAAATTGAAAAGTTATTAATGTTTAAAAATAAGGCATCAAGATAAATTTTGTGTACAAAATTTCCTAGAGGATTAAAAATCCAAGTTATGTTAAAAAAATCCTCAGAATATCCGAGCAACATTTGATAGGAATCACCAAAACTCCAGCCAAGTCCGAAATCTATTGAAGTTGATAAAATAAATATTGATAGAAGTATAAAAAGAAAAGTTGAAATTTTTTTCATTTATAATCCCCCTTCAAAATTTCAAATTTTTCAAATTTTACTGATATACTTTCAGTACTTTTATCAGTAGTAAAAAGTATTTCTTTTAATTTATTGTTGTTGAATTTAACTAATATTTTTGTTGGTTCAAGACCCAAACGTTTTAAAAAAGTATAACCTGCAGGTATCAAGGATAAATTATCTCCTTTTTCAAATATAGTAAAAAGTGATGAAGACAAGAAACTTGAAGTAGTCATGATAATTTCGTATACAAGGTTTATATCGAAGTCAGAAATATTGGAAATTGTATAATTTTTGTATTTATAGTATGTTGCTGAATTTAATGTGTTTGCTTCAATATTTATATCTTTTAAGAACTCAGGAGACTTTATAAGGATATCAAAATGTTCGAGATTGAGTATTGTTGCTTCAAATGATATGTTATTCTTAAAATTTGTTCCATTTTTGTCTATTACATCAAAATTTACAGAAACATCCACAAAAAAATCTCTAAATCCCGATGTGTTTTCAACAAATTCAAAAATTCCAGAAAAAGATATTGAAATCAAAAAGAAAGTTATTAAAATAGTAATTTTTTTTATATAAATCACCTCATTTCTTCGTGTGATAACATAAGGTCTTTTAGTGATTTTGAAATAATTTTTAAATCAAATTCGTCAAATTCTTCCTTCTCATCAAGTAATTTTAAACTTTCATCCGACGAAAGTGTAGAAAATTCTTCAAGTCTTTCAATAGGAATTTCATCGGTGGTATTTTCAAATTTCATACTATTTAACTGTTCAATAAGAGAATTCTCAACTATATCTTTGTCTTCATTTGAGTTTGAGACGATTTCTTCGATTTCATCTATTTCTTCGAGTATCTCATTTATCTCTTCTTCAGAGGATTTTTCTTTTTCTTCTTCTTCTTTTACAACTTGTATATAGTCTTCTAATGTCTCATTATTTATTTCATCTTTTTCTTCTTTAATGTTGTTAGATTTTTCAACTTTGTTAATTGTGTCTTTTGATTCTGTTGATTTTTCAACAAGGGTATTTTCAACTGGTTTTTCTGGTTCTTTATCTAATTCTTGTTTGGATGTATCATCGAAGAATTCAGATAAGAATGAAAGATCTTTATTAATCAAATCTTCAAAATTAATTGTAGCCTTTGTGTTTTCAGGGAAAAGTTCTTCAGTATTTTCGACAATTATACTTGGAGTCTTTATAGGTTCAGGTTTTATTTCTTCTACAGCTACAGGATAAGTTTTTTTGGCTTTCCATACCCTAATTTCCATAAACAAAAGTATTGCAAAAGATAAAGAGAAAGTTATTAAGAAAAGAATAAGTTTGAAATTACTTTTATTATTTGTAGTATTTGTGGAAACTGGTACTTCTGTTGGATGGTATTTTTTTATCCAGTTACTCCACTCAGAAGTTTCAGTAGATTCTTTTTGTATCGAGCTTAGGAATTTACCTACAACAGGGTTATCTTTATAGTTTGAAAGATATGCCTTTGCTTTATCATAGTTTCCAATCATAAATGCACTGATTCCCGCCTTAAATTTCAAAGAATTATCGTATCCTTCTATTGAAGGATCAAGAACAAGAGCTTTTTCAAAGTACTCTAGTGCTTTTTTGTAGTTATCTTGCTGATAGGCATTTAACCCTGCTTGATAATATTCAATTGCTTCTTTTTGAAAACCAAAAATGGTCAATGCAAAAAATAAAATGAAAATTGCAGAGATTTTCTTCATTTTAACTCCCCTTTTGAGAATCTATTAAAGCAAGGAAGTCATCGTTTGATTTTGTTTCTTTTAGTTTATT
Source organism: Thermosipho affectus (assembly GCF_001990485.1). Classification (NCBI taxonomy): domain Bacteria; kingdom Thermotogati; phylum Thermotogota; class Thermotogae; order Thermotogales; family Fervidobacteriaceae; genus Thermosipho; species Thermosipho affectus. The sequence goes on from NZ_LBFC01000022.1 coordinate 166,933, forward strand.
GAGTATTAACTTTAACCCTTCTTCTTCATTCATAGAAGAAAGCATTTTTCTTAAAAGCCATATTTTTTTTATTTGTTCCATTGAGAGCAACAATTCTTCTTTTCTAGTACCAGATAATGTAATGTTTATTGCTGGAAAAATCCGTTTGTTAGCAAGTTGTCTTGAGAGTACAAGTTCCATATTTCCCGTTCCTTTGAATTCTTCAAATATTACTTCATCCATTTTAGACCCAGTTTCTATTAAAGAAGTTGCAATTATTGTCAAACTTCCTCCTTCTTTTATATTCCTGGCAGCACCAAAGAAGTGTTTAGGTTTGTATAGTGCAGCAGGGTCAACACCTCCACTTAATAGTTTCCCACTTGGTGGAACGTTAATATTATAAACTCTTGCAAGTCTTGTTAGACTGTCAAGTAATATTACAACATCGTGACCGTATTCAACAAGTCTTTTAGCCATTTCAAGTGTTAATTCTGCTTTTTTGATTTGTTTATCAGGTGGCATGTCAAAGGGTGCAGCAATAACTTTTGCGTTTACCGATTCCTTAATATCTGTTACTTCTTCAGGCCGTTCATCAATAAGCAGAACTATTCTAATGGTATCTGGATAATTTCTAGCAATCCCATTTGCGATTTCTTTTAAAATAGTTGTTTTACCAGCTTTAGGTGGTGCTACAATCATTCCCCTTTGACCTTTCCCAATAGGTGAAAAGAGATCAATTATTCTCGTTGAAAGTGTATCTTTATCTGTTTCCAGGATGTATTGGGTATCCGGGTAAGAAGGTGTTAGGTTTTCAAAATTAACTCTTTCATTTGCAAGTTCTGGATCTTTATAATTGATTGCTTCAATTTTAATCATAGCGAAAAATCTTTCATTTTCTTTTGGAGGACGAATAACTCCAGAAATTATATCTCCTGTGTTTAAATTGAATTTTCTTATTTGTGAATTAGAAATATATATATCTTTTGAACTTGGAAGCATACTTTCCATACTCCTTAAAAATCCAAAACCATCAGGGTGTACTTCCAGTACTCCTTCTCCAAAAAAGTAACCTTCAGATTGGGCTCTTGCTTCCAAAATGGCAAATATCAAATCTTGTTTGCGCATTGAGGTATATCTTGCAATATCGTATTCTTTTGCTAACTTATATAATTCTTTAATTGTCATCTTTTCCAAATCTTTTATGTTGAAGGTTTCAACATTCAATTATATCCCTCCTATTTTGTTCTAAAGAGTCTATCTCCTGCGTCGCCAAGTCCTGGGAGTATATAACCTTTAGAATTTAGCTTTTGGTCTAAAGAAGCAGTATATATAATGACATCTGGATGTTCCTTATTTATTTTTTCAGTACCTTCTGGTGAGGCAATTAATGTGACAAGTATAATGTTTTTGGCGCCGTTTTTCTTTAATATATCTAATGCTTTTACAGAAGATACACCTGTTGCAAGCATTGGATCAAGTACAAAGACGATAGAATTTTCAGTTATTTTTGGAAATTTTGCGTAATATTCCACGGCCTCTAAGGTTTTTGGATCCCTATATATCCCAATGTGGCCTACTGAAGCATTGGGTAGTAGTTGTAGTATACCATCAGACATACCCAAGCCTGCCCTTAAAATAGGTATTATTACCACATCTTTATCATTAATAAAATATCCTTTAGTTTTTTCAAGTGGTGTTTCTATTTCTGTTTCAAATATTTCTATATGTCTAGTGGCTTCATATGCTATTAGAAGTGTGATTTCTTTTAGAAGTTCTCTAAATTCTTTTGGGCCAGTATCTTTCCTTCTCATGAGAGTTAATTTATGTTTAATTAATGGATGTTCTACTACGTTAATTTTCATTTTGATTTCCTCCTTTTATTATATTTTCAATTTGTTCTAACATATCTACTCTCATTAGACGTGTTATAAAATCATCTAAATCTCCATCTAGCACTCCTTGTAAATTATAGGATGTATAATTTATCCTATGATCAGTTACCCTATTTTGTGGAAAATTATACGTTCTAATTTTTTCACTTCTTTCTCCTGAACCGATTTGTGATTTTCTATTTGAACTTATCTTTCTTGATTGTTCTTCTAGTTTTAATTTATAAAGCCTAGCCCTTAGAATGTTCATTGCTTGTTCTTTATTTTGGAGTTGAGAACGTTCTGATTGGCAAGTTACCACGATGCCGGTAGGTATATGTGTAATTCTTACAGCGGATTCAGTTTTGTTTACATATTGTCCCCCTGCCCCCGATGCCCTATAGGTGTCAATTCTTAAGTCGGTGGGATTTATCTCTATTTCTACATTTGAGACTTCTGGAAGAACGGCAACTGTAGCAGTAGAAGTATGTATCCTTCCGCCTGATTCTGTGGAAGGGACCCTTTGAACTCTATGTACACCACTTTCGTATTTTAATAAATTTCCAACATTTTTTCCTTTTATTTTAACAATGACCTCTTTATATCCACCTAAATCTGTTTGGTTTTCATCAATTATTTCCGCTTTAAATCCCTTTTTTTCAACGTACCTTAGATACATTCTAAGTAAATCAGCCGCAAAAAGTGCAGCTTCATCTCCACCAGTTCCAGCTCTAATTTCTAAAAATACATTTTTACCTGTGTATTCATTTTTTGGAAGTACTAATGTTATTAATTCTTGCATTATTTTTTCTTGGTCTTTGTCTAATTTTGCAATCTCAAGATCATACCCTTCAGGCATTTCTTCTTTCCATAGTTCTTTTTCTTCTTCAAACTCTATATATTTTTTTGAAAGTTCGACAATTTCTTTCATTTTAGAATATTTTTCCGAATACTCTTTGATTTCTTCCGGTGAAAGTTGTGAACTTAGTTTTTCTTCAAGATTTTTGAGTGTTTTCGTGCTCCATTCATTAATTTGTTTTACTATCTCAATGTTCTCCATCCTAGCTTTTTAGACACCTCCTCAACATTACGAGCATTTTCAAAAACAGTTTCTTTTGTAATTAATCCTTTTAAGAAAGCTTGAATAAGTGCATCGTCAAATAAAATATTACCTTGTTTTTGGCTTGTTTGCATTATACCTTCGATTTGATGGAGTTTGTTTTCCCTGATAAGATTTTTGATGGCTGGTGTTGCAATCATTATTTCATCAATAGCAACTACTCCAAAGTCTTTTTTTGGAACAAGCCTTTGAAATACAGTTGCGATTAGTGTGTTTGCAAGTTGAAGCGCAATTTGTTTTTGCTGATGCGCTGGAAAAACATCTATTATTCTTTCTGGAGCTGCGGCAGCTGAATTTGTGTGTATAGTTGCAAAGACAAGATGGCCTGTTTCTGCGGCTGTGAGTGCTAGTGAAATGGTTTCTAAATCTCTCATTTCTCCAACTAGTATTACATCAGGATCTTGTCGCAGTGCGTATTTTAAACCATTTGTAAAACTTTCTGTGTCCGTTCCCACTTCCCTTTGATGTATTAATGATCTTTTTGATTCGAAAACATATTCTACAGGATCTTCTATTGTGATTATGTGATAAGCATATCTTGTGTTTATATGTTCCACCATAGCAGCTAGTGTTGTTGATTTTCCACTTCCTGTTGGTCCAGCGACAAGAACAAGTCCGTGGTCCTTTTCAGAAAAATCCTTTAGGATTTCTGGCAATCCAAGTTCGTCAATTGTCCTTATTTTTTTTGTAATGAGTCTCAATGCAAGAGTTGGATTTTTTCTTTCAAAATAAAAGTTTGCTCTAATCCTTAAATCATGCATTGAAAAAGAAAAATCTATTTCTTTTTTATTTATTTTTATTCCCAAGTCTAAAAAAATGTTATCGACTGTGTTTTTGATTTCTTCTGCGGTTGGAATGGGAAATGTTTTTAAGGAAATTAATTTTCCATCTACCCTTGTCATGATGGGCAGTCCAGAAGTTATGTGTACATCAGATGCTCTTAATTCTTTTGCTTTTAGAATTACTTCATCTAAGTTTAACCCCAGCATGTTAATCCCCCTCTATTTTGTAGTTTTTTCCAAATAAAAATGATAACTTTTTTAGAGTTTCGTCCTCGGTAGAATTTGACAGAATTACCTCAATTTCCTTAGTTATACCAAATTTTCTTTTAATATATTGTTCAAGGAAGCTTTTTTTGTCTTTAATTAGCTCAAAATGTAGTTTTTTGCTGTAAGGAAATATCAGTTTTATTTTGTCTGATCCTTCTTGGATTTTTGCAAATGAAAGCCCAATATACAACGAAAGATCACCATTTATCTTAAGGTCTTCTAGAACTTCATCAAATTTGGGTATGTCTTTTTCCATAACTTCAGTTTTTTCTGATTCGATATTTTCTTCTATTTTTTCACTTTCTTTTTTGATATTTTCTAATACTTTGTTTGTAGTTTTGTTGTTGTTTTCTTTAAAATTTATAAGATTTAAAAACCCGAGTTTTACAAGAATAATCTTTTCTTCAGAATATTTTATGTCTTTTAAGATATCGGATAAAGGTTTTAGAAGATTAATAAATTCAGTGTTGTTATTTTCTTCAATTAACAATAGTATTTTTTCAATTGTTTGAAATAAGAACGTTTCAAAATCTCTTCCGCTATAGTATACTTCGTCTATTATTTTTAAAATATTAATAATATTACCTTCTTTGATGTTTTTTAATAAATTATCTATAAGTTCTTCTGAAACTAAACCTAATGTATTTCTTACATCATTTATGTCAATATTATTTTTCGACGATTTAGCTACTTGTTCTAAAATTGTGAGTGCATCTCTGAGTCCACCGTTTGCGCGTTTTGCTATCTCTATAAGGGCATCTTTTGTGGCATTGAATTTTTCTTTTTGGCATACAAATTCCAATCTATCTACTATATCTTTTAATGGTATATTTTTGAAATCTATAACTTGACATCTCGAAATAATTGTTTGTGGTATTTTTTCAGGATTTGTCGTTGCAAGTATGAAAACAACATTTGATGGAGGTTCTTCCAGGGTCTTTAGAAGGGCGTTAAATGCCTCCCTTGTGAGCATGTGTGCCTCATCTATGATATATACTTTATATTTTCCTTGAGCAGTGTGATATCCTACTGTTTCTCTTATTTTTCTAATTTCATCTATTCCTCTATTTGAAGCCGCATCAATTTCAAGAACATCCATAAAATTTCCTTTATCTATTGAAATGCAAGAGTTACATACATTACAAGGTTCTGCATCTTTTCTATTTTCACAATTTAAAGATTTTGATAAAATTCTTGCGATAGTTGTTTTACCAGTGCCTCGTGGGCCTGCAAATATATATGCATGTGAAACATTGTTATTTTTTATGGAATTAATAAATAGTGTTTTAACGTGTTTTTGGCCAACTATTTCCGAAAATCTTTTTGGTCTGTATTTTCTGTAAAGAGTTTCCATATTTACACCTCGTTTATGAATTTTTCTATTTTTTCTAGTGCTTCTTTTCTCGAAAGCTCGGATAGATTTATCCACAGGGCATTTTTATATCGTCTCAACCATATTATTTGTCTTCTGGCAAAATGTCTAGTGTTTCTTTTAATCAAATGTATAGCGGTTTTAATATCGTATTTTTTTTCAAAGAAATTTATTAGTTCTTTGTACCCAATTGTTTGAAAGGCATTAATATCTTTGGAGTATTTTTCGGTTAACATTTTTACTTCGTCGATTAATCCATTTTTTATCATTAAATCAACTCTATAGTTTATTCTTTCATATAATTCATCTCTGTTTCTTGTTAATATTAGTATTTTGTAATCATTTGAAATTTTATCTTGTTTGTGCAAATCCGAGATTTTCTTTCCTGTTTTAAAAAAAACCTCAAGTGCTCTAATGGTACGTTTCAAATCACAAGGATGAATTTTTGCTGCATATTCAGGATCGTATTTTAGAAGCATTGTCCTCAAAATACCGGGTTCATTTTTTTCAAGTTCATTTAATTTTTTTCTTATATTTTCATCTCTTGGTGCTCCTTCAAAGAATCCCTTTACTAATGCGTCGATATATAATCCTGTGCCACCTACAAATAATGGCAGAATACCTTTTTCTTCTAATTTATTTTTGATTTCCAGAGCTTCCTGTCTAAAATAAAATGCATTATAATATTCATCTGGATAGATATGGTCTATTAAATGGTGTTTTACTTTTTGCTGTTCTTCTTTAGAAGGTTTTGCTGTTCCGATATCCATTAATTTGTAGATTTGTCTAGAATCAAGGGAAATAATGTGGGCACCTAATTTTGTGGAAATTTCGATTAACAAATCTGTTTTTCCAACAGCGGTTGGACCTGTAATTATACTATATTTCATATCTCACTCCACCAATATCTCAATTTTAACATCTTCACCTTTCATGTTATTTGTTTCTGTAAATATCACAACTTTTTTTGCTAAAAGTTTTATTTTCTTTTTATTGTCTTTTAAATCAACATTTTCTTCCAGAGTAATTTCACCTTTAGTTCTATTATAGTAGAACTTAAAAGCTTTTGCAACAATACTACCTTTACTGATGAATATTTTATCGTTTTTTCCTGTTCCACGGAAATCTTTTTCTTTAAGATTAAATTCAAGGTTTTCACATTTTATTGAAATGGTTTCCGTACTTTTAGAATCGTGGATTGTTAATGAAGCATCTTTAAGTGTTCCAACTTGTGTTTCAACATTATAATTCAAATTTGTTCCTTCGATTATTCCATTTTCAAATTCTATCTTTACGTTATTTTCTGCGACTAATGTGCTCCACTTGTTGTTTATTTTTTTTATAGCCATCTTTTGAGTTAAGAGTTTGAGATTATCTTCATCAATTCTTAATAAAATACTTCCTTTATATTTTATTAAGTTGTCAGTTGGTTCAATATAATCGGAAGAAACGTGTATAGTTTTTGTAAAAAAGATGAGTGAAACTATTAAAAAAAAGAATATTGCAATTTTTTTCATGAAAAGTACCTCCTTAAATATTCCTGTGACATTTTAAAAATCTCTGTGGAAATTTCAAATGGATTTAACGAATTAGTCTGATATATAATTTTGTGAGGAGCCTTTTCTAATCGATTATTTGTAATTTTATTTGTTCTTGATATTGTTGAAAAAATCATATAGTCAACAGCATTTTTTAAATTAGTTTGAAAGTTCGAGCTTATATAAAACAAAAAATCGGCTTCTGGTATTCCGTATACCCAACTCCCAGAAATATAATTTTCAAAAGGTTTAAATTCTATTGGGAAAGTTAATGTTTTTATCATTGCCTCCCGAATGGAGCCTTTTAATATTTCATCGTTAAAAGTATTCAAATTGAAGGCATGTATCTTCATCTTGCCTGGAATTTCCTCATCAGGAAAGTGTTTTTTTACAAAGTTTATTAATGTTTTTTGAGATTTGAATCCATCTATTCCTTTAGAAGCTTTATAAAGTGTTCTTAGTTGTTCAACAATTCCAAAAAGTGATAGACCATATAAAAAATGGAATGTTTTTTTTATTTCGGGGAATAGTTTCTTGGTCTTAAGGTATGATATGTTATATGAACCTGTTTTAAGATAAAAATACACAGGTATACAGGAAAAACCTGTACAATGTATTTCATTAAACAAGTCATATTTTTCAGATACGTTAAAGAATGCCGGAATAGATAGGTATAATACTGAATCACCACCAAAAGCGAGGGTCAAATTCTTTTCTCCTTTCATATATAAATTTTAAAGAATGTTCGTATATCTCTTTGTAGAGGTTGAATTGATACCAGAAATAAGGAATCCTATAATATATTACCACATTTGCTTTTTCTAAATCAACATACTCAAGTTCTATCTCTTTCCATGTGTCTATGTAGTACATAAGTTCCATTTGATCTTTCGGAAAATCATTCGGTTTTCTTTCAAAAGTGCTTGCAACTACAAAATCAGCCCCCATTTCTATTGCTTCACTTACTGGAGTAGGAGATAAAACACCACCATCTGTATTTTGTGTTCCAGCTATCCATAGTGGTGAAAAAACACCTGGTACGGAGGAACTAGCCATTACGGCATCTACTAAGAATCCTTCTGTAATAAGCAGAGATTTTCCTTCTAATGTATCAAACGTTATTATTCCAATTTTATATTTTAGATCACTAAATTTTTTTCTTTCAAAAAGATATCTAAAAAATTTGTAATATTGATCAATAGGTACTAATGCTCTTTGGAAGATTGACCAAATGCTTGATTTTTCAAGTTTTTCGGTATATGTTTTGAAATCTGGCAAAAACTTTTCTATACCTTCGGAAAATTTTTCGTACACAATTTGACTATTACCGTATAGACCATATAATGCTGCGATAATTGCACCAGCAGAAGCTCCCGTTATTATATCAGGTTTTACATTATATTCCTCTAAAAATTTAAGTGTCGCAATATGTGAAAACCCCTTTACACCACCTGCGGCAAGAGAGAGTCCTATATTCATTGTTTCACTCCTATTATTTTAAATACTTCTTTAATATCATTTTTATGTATTTCATTATCTCCAGGGGTTTCCAAAATCCATGGTATGTTTTGAATTATTTTGTTTTCTAGAAAGATTTTGAGTCCTTCTTTACCGATTTTTCCCTTTCCAATATTTTCATGTCTATCTTTGTTAGAGCCAAGTTCATTTTTTGAGTCGTTTAAATGTATAAACTTTAGTTTTTCAATTGAAAATAACTTATCTATTTTTTTTAAGAACTTTTCCAATTCTTCCTTGTTTGCTATGTTATATCCTGCGTCCCACGCATGGCATGTATCTATTGTTATTCCAACTCTTTCAGGATGTTTAACTTTTTCGATTATACTATTTAACTCCTCCAAAGTTGAACCAATATTTCCCCCTTTTTTAGTTACATTTTCCAATAGTATGAAAGTTTCACTTTCCTCATCCATTGCAATATTAAGAGCTTCTACTATTTTAATTATTCCACTTTCTATACCACTTTTTAAATGGCTTCCTGGGTGTATGTTTAGGTATTTTACCCCCAGAGTCTTACATATATGCATTTCAAGGATTAGAAGTTCTAGCGATTTTTTCCAAGTTTCTTCGTTTGGGCTTGCAATGTTAATGAGATAACCACTATGACATAGCATAGATTCTATTTCGATATTGTACATTTTTATGCGTTCTTTAAAGATTTTTATATCCTCTTCATTTGGTAATTTGGCTCGCCATTGGCGTGGATTATGTGGGAATATTTGAAAAGCATTTGCACCAATTTCATAAGTTTCTTTTGGAACCCTCTTAAATCCACCACCTATTGGCATATGTGCACCTATCATGATCATTTTTGTCCATCTCCTTTAATTATAACTAGTTTCTTGTTATCGATTCAGATTAGAGCAGTTGAAATGTTTATTATTTTATTACGAAAAATTAGAACAATATTTCTACCATTCTTTGTATTGATTTGTAATTGGCATACGTCTGTCTTTTCCAAAGGATCTCTCCGTTACCTTAACGCCAATTACACCTTGCCTTCTTTTATATTCGTTTTTATCTACTAATTTTGCAACGTATTTTACTGTGTTTAAGTCGTATTTTTCCGATATTTCCTCAACTGATAGTTCTTTTTCAATATATAATTTTAATATTTCGTCTAATATTTCATAAGGTGGTAATGTATCTTGATCCTTTTGATCAGGTCTTAATTCTGCACTTGGTGGTTTTATGAAGACATTGTGTGGTATTATTTCTTTTCCCTTGTATTCATTATACCATTTTGCAATTTTATATACTTCTGTTTTGTATACGTCTTTAATTGGCGAAAAACCTCCAACCATATCACCGTAGAGTGTAGAATATCCTGTTGCTATTTCACTTTTGTTTCCTGTTGCAAGCACTATGTATCCAAATTTGTTTGATAAGGCCATTAAAAGTGTTCCACGAATTCTTGCTTGTATATTTTCTTCTGTTATGTCTTCGGGATGATCTTTAAAGATGTCTTTTAACTCACTCATGAAAGAATAGTATATATCTGTTATCTTTAATGTATGATATTTAATCCCAAGATTTTCCGCTAAAGCAATGGCATCTTTTATGCTGTGTTCGCTACTATACATTGATGGCATTAAAATACCTACAACATTTTCTTTTCCAAAGGCTTCCGTTGCAATTGCCGCAACAAGTGATGAATCCATTCCACCACTAAGTCCAATTACTACTTTTTTAAATCCATTTTTCTTGATATAGTCCTTTAGACCTAATGTGATTGCCTTGAATATTTCATTTTCTTTATTGAGATTATAGGTAATTTTTGAAAGTTTTAGTTTTTTTCTTTTGGGTTGTATATTTGAGATTTTAATTATTTTGACATCTTTTTTTTCGAGTTCTATATATCTTCTTCTAGGATCTTGTAGATTTGTTCTTAAGTTTTCTTCTATAGGAATGTCAATCGTTATAATTTCTTCATCAAAAGGTTTGCATTCGTATAATATATCCCCCTTAGATGTTGTTACTATACTGCCTCCATCGAAAACTACTTCATCCTGTCCACCTATCAAGTTACAGTACACTATAGGGCAATGGTAATCATATGATTTGGTTGAAAGATACTGTTTTCGTAAAGTGCGCTTTCCATAGTAATAAGGAGAAGCAGATGCATTTAAGATTAGTTGAGCACCGTTTAATACTTGATAGTGTAATGGGCCAATAGGGCTCCAGATATCTTCGCATATGTTTAGACCAACTTTGATGCTGTTATATTCTATAATAACAGTTTCTTTACCTGGTTTAAAATACCTGTGTTCGTCAAAGACACTGTAATTTGGTAGTAATTGTTTACGATATTTTCCCAAAAATTTTCCATGATGAATTATGGATACAGAATTGTAAGCATCTTCTTCCACGTCTATGTATCCGAGTAAAATTACAACATTTTTATTTTTAGAGTATGAAATAACTTTTTCCAAATATTTAATATTTTTCTTTAAAAAAGAAGTTCTTAAGATTAAGTCTTCTGGTGGATAACCTGTAAGAAATAATTCAGGAAATATTACAAAATCTGCTTTGTTTTTTTCTGCGATATCTACTGCTTTATATATTTTTTTTAAGTTTTCATCAAAATTTCCTAAATGAGAATTTAATTGTGCAATAGTTACCCTTATGTACACTTTAATCCCTCCTGTTTTTCTTTATTTAATTATACATTATTTTGAGATAAATAGAACTATTTATGTGATATAATTTTTTTGGAGGGGATAAAATGGTAAAAATAGATGCATTAAAATTTTTTCAACCTACACCTGAATATAGAAAGTTGTTGATTTTGGAGTCAATAAATAAAGATAGTGAAATATCACAAAAGAATCTTTCAAGTTTAGTCGGTATTGTTCCATCGTTAGTTAATAAGTACTTAAATGAGTTAAGGGAAAGAGGATTAATTAAAGTGGAAAATTTGGGGAAAAAATTGAGATATTTTTTAACTGAAGAAGGGATTTCTGAGCTTTATTATTTAAAGTTAGCATTTTTCAATGACATAGTTTCACTTTCTATGAAAATTGAATCACATCTTGAAAATATATTTCTAAAGTTAAAATCTAAAAATTTTATTGGTATTTATGGGGCAGGTTTAGTAGGAAGAACTTTAGCACAACTTTTGTTGAATAGGGGCTTTAATGTGGTAGTATTTTTTGATGATAATACACAGAAAATTGGAAATAGATATTTTGGCATACCGGTTATAAGCATTAAAGATAAAGCAGAAATTGATGCTATAATTGTAGCGTCAATAAAAAATTCCAAGATTATGGTTAGTAAAGCAAAAAAGTATCAACATAGTGATATTTATGTTTTCAATACAGAGGAGTTTAAAATAAAATGGCATGGTTAAAAATTGCATCATTATTTTTCTTATTTATAATACTTTTTATGTTTTTATTTAATTACAGTAATTATAGTGTTGATTTCAGTAAGTTAGGGTATGTAGATAATTTTGTTGCAGAAATTTACTTGAAAAATAGGTTGTATGATACAGTATTTGAGGTGTTGGTGTTTTCTTTAGCAGCGTTAGGTATTTTTTTGTTTAACTATTCGGAGGAGAAAAAGAATCTTTTTTTACACGAGAACCATATTAGAATTTTTTTAAGATTTTTGAGCTATTTTGTAATTTTGCTGTCTTTTTATCTTGCATATTTTGGGCATAAAAGTCCTGGAGGAGGTTTTTCGGCAGGAGTTGCAGGTGGAACAGGTTTGCTTTTGTATGCGTTAAGTACTACGATTAATGAATTTGAATATCTATTCAGCAAGTACAAGGTAAAGATTGTTGAAAAATGGATTTTGCTTTTAATATATGTATTCTCAGTAGTTTCGTTAATGGGGGAAAACAATATTGTATTGTTAAATATCTTAATTTATTTTAAGGTTATGTTTGGTACGTGGATAATACTGTATAGTTTTATAAAACACAGAGGTATAATATAGGAGGCGATTATGTATTTTGAAAATCTTTTAAAAGGGGTTTCAAAAGATTTGGCAAAAGAAGTTGTTAGTGCGAAGATAGCATTGGAGAAAAATTTTAATGATTCAACTATTAAAAGGAATTTTATTGGAATTGTATGGAAATTGTATGAGTATCTTTGTAGGAATATAACAGAAGACTATGAAATTGAAAAAAGATTATTTTTAAGATTTGGATTACTAGAACCAAAATATTTAAGTACAAGTGATGTTCAGAAAATTAGAAAAATACCATTTGTTGAAGAAGTGGAAAATGTGTTTTATGTTGATGAATGGTTACTAGCTGTGAAAAATGGTAAAATTAATCCAAGTAGTTATCTTGAAACTATAGAACAGCCCAGGGTTTTAACGAGTAATGTTTCTTCTTTTACGAAAGCATTTGAAGAAAAAATTTCGGAAAGAAAAAAGTATGAAAAAGAAGTTCTAGAGATTGTAAAGAATATATCTTTCGAAGATAAACCATATAATAAAGCGGTTTTATCGTTGATAGATCAAGCAATTGAAAGGTTAAAAAAATTAAAACAGTTGAATAGAGAGGTTGAGATACTTTATAATCAAATAGAGGATTTAGAAAAAAAACAATTATCTGATGAAAAAATTGAGAATAAAAAAGAGTTTACAGAATACATGGTTATAAAACAAATGTTGAATAAATCTGTCGGAAGGCTTGGAAACAGGTTTTTGGTATTATCTTCTATATTTTTGACAAATGCTTTTATGTTAACGAAAGAGGTTTTGAAAAATAAGATTGAAGAAGTTGAAAAAATAGATTATAAAATTTTTCAAAGGAGTATTAAGGGGGTAAATATAAGGTTTTTGCCATACTTTATAATTGTTCCAGGGTATGGTGATTATGGATTTTGTTGGGAACCTTTTGAGGGATTGAATTTTTTAAGTGGAAGAGGAAGAGTTGTTATTCCTATGTTTCCAAAAAATTTAGATATAGCTATTTTACGTGCTTTAGGAGATTACAGATGGAAAGTTTCTAAAGAGCTTTCATTTGGACATTGGATGGAGGAAGGATTAACAGGTGAATTTTATAACTACATGTTGGACAATAAGATAAAAGAGAGACCTGATGAGTATTTCTTGAAAAATTATATACTTTGGATTTTAAAAGAATCAAAGGGTGTGCAAAAATTGGAAAAAGAAGTGAGAGAAATTTTTTGGAGATATTTGGAATTTCCAGAGGATATAAAAATAAAATTATCAAATTTGAGTTATGTTTACAAAAATCTTTATGAAAAAGACAAGAGGAGGAAGAGACGTTGAAGAAGTTTTTAATCTTTATCGTAAGTGTTTTAGTTGTAATATTTCTCTTTTGGTTTTTGAGTAATGTTTTTTCTGGGAAAATTTTACTTAAGAGATATATATTTAAAATAGGAATGTTTGAACTACGTTGGTATAGTTTTTTGATAGTTTTAGGTATTGTTATTTCTTATTATTTGGTTAAAAGAAGGCTTGGGATTTTTGGGATTGAGCCTGAACATTTTGATGAAGCAGTATTTTGGGGAATAATTTTTTCAATAATTGGCGCAAGGGTTTATTACGTAATTTTTATGTGGGATGAATTTTATTCAAAATATCCAGATGAAATTGTAAAAATTTGGCATGGAGGGCTTGCAATACATGGAGCAATAATTGGTGCTATTTTGTCAACATATATTTATACGAAGGTGAAAAAAAATTGTTCTTTTAGTTTTTTGCAGGGAACTGATCTTTTGACAAGTGTTTTGCCTTTAGGACAAGCCCTTGGACGTTGGGGAAACTTTTTTAATTATGAGGCTTATGGAGGACCTACAAACTTACCGTGGAAGATGTATGTTCCACCTTCAAATAGGATGCCGGGTTTTGAAAAATTTTCATATTTTCATCCTACATTTTTGTATGAAAGTATTATCGATTTCTTAATATTTTTGTTCCTATACAATTATGATTTAAAGAAGAATAAACACGGAGAAACTACAGCATTATATTTTATTTTGTATTCAATTAATAGGTTTTGGATTGAATCATTAAGAACGGATAGTCTGTATTTTGGGAAAATAAGGGTTGCTCAACTTGTGAGCTTATTACTGATAGTTTTTGGTATTTTTATGTTTATTTATATTAGAAAACATTCGGAGGTGGTAAAATGATTGATAGACAAAGAGTTATTGGTGATTTAATTACGCCTAACAACTCTAAAATTATATTATTAGTTATGGATGGTATTGGAGATATTCCAGGAGATAAAGGTTTAACACCATTGCAAGAAGCTAACACTCCAAATTTAGATTCTTTGGCCCAAAAAAGTGATCTAGGTCAAACCATCCCTGTTTTACCTGGTATAACCCCTGGAAGTGGGCCTGGACATCTTGGAATTTTTGGTTATGATCCTTTGAAATATCAGATTGGAAGAGGAATTTTAGAAGCACTTGGTATTGATGTAGAAGTAGGAGAAAAAGATTTGGTTGCAAGGGGAAATTTTGCAACTTTAGATGATGATATAATTGTTGATAGAAGAGCGGGAAGGCCTTCATCGGAGGAAAGCGCAAAAATAGTGGAGATTTTAAACGAGAACATCAAGCAAATAGAAGATGTAGAAGTTAGATTTTATCCTGGAAAAGAGCATAGATTTGTAGTAAAGTTAACGGGAGAAGGATTACATGATAAATTAGAGGATGCCGATCCACAAAAAGAAGGGAAACCTATAAAATATACAAAAGCATTAGATGAAGCTTCAAAAAAGTCAGAGAAAATTATTAATATGTTGATTGATAAAATAAAAGAAGTATTAAAGGATCAACCAAAAATGAATTTTGCACTTTTAAGGGGATTTTCAAAGTATCCAAATCTTCCACAATTTGGAGAAGTGTATAAATTAAAACCAGCTGCTGTTGCAGTTTATCCAATGTATAAAGGACTTGCAAAGTTAGTAGGTATGGAAATTTTGAAAGCAGGTCAAACAATTGAAGACGAATTTAACACTGTTAAAGAAACTTGGGAGAAATACGATTTCTTTTACGTTCATATTAAAAAGACGGATTCATATGGAGAAGACGGTAACTTTGATTCAAAGGTTAAAGTAATTGAAGAAGTAGATAAAAACCTTCCAATATTATTGGATTTAAATCCAGATGTATTAGTTGTAATAGGTGATCACTCTACCCCTTGTGCAATGAAAGGTCATTCATTTCACCCTGTACCATTG
Source organism: Thermosipho affectus (assembly GCF_001990485.1). Classification (NCBI taxonomy): domain Bacteria; kingdom Thermotogati; phylum Thermotogota; class Thermotogae; order Thermotogales; family Fervidobacteriaceae; genus Thermosipho; species Thermosipho affectus. Next base: position 182,548 of record NZ_LBFC01000022.1, read on the forward strand.
ATGGTTTATTCCAAATTTACTAGAAAAGGATTATCGAAATTGTATAATGAATTCGAATGTGCACGTGGAACTTTGGGAACTATTTACGCCGTTGATGTTATGCCACTTGCATTAGGGTATGCTGGAAGGTTAGAAAAGTACGGTGCGTAAAGATGTTTTTAATTTTATTTTTTGTAGGATTAATAGGGGCATTACTTGCTCCTATTTTTTCTGTGCCAAAACTTTTTTTATTTATTCCATTTTTGTTTTGGAAAAATAAAAAAATATTTTTTATACTCTTTGTGTTTTTAATAATTAATTTTTATGGCGGATTAAAAGTTTTTGGAACGTTTGAATATGTTGGACGGGTTATTCAAACTAATGATAATTATTCTCTTGTTTTTGGAAAAATTTTTTTTGAAAATAAATGGATAAGTTTAAGAATGTTAGTAGGGATTAACGAAGAATTACCACTGGGGGATATTGTTTATTATTACGGGGATATGGAGGTGGATAATTTTTCATATCCCAAAGTAAAATTAGATAAAAATAGGGTGATTTCATCACCCTATTTTTCGATTTTTAGGAATATTTACATGATTTCAGAGAATTTTAGAAAAAAACTTCTAAAATTTAGCGAGATCTATTATGGATTGTTTGGTGGAAAGGTAAAAAGAGATTATATAAAAAAAAGTGGTATGTATCATTTTTTTAGCATATCCGGTATGCATATATCGATAATTTATGCATTTTTTCTTTTCCTTTTTTCAAAGTTTGAGTTGAAAGAATACCTTTCTTTGGCTTTTAGTTTTCTGTTTCTTATTGCAACAGGTATTAATTTACCAGCGCTAAGGGCATTTTTACTTATATTCTTTTCTACCATTTTTGAAGGAAAAATGTTTAATAAAATTGATATACTTTGTGTTATTGGATTATTGTTTTTGTTTATTGAGCCTGCTTTGGCATTTTCTCTTTCTTTTTATATGAGTTTTTTTAGTACATTTGGAATATTATTTGTTGAGAACAAATATTTAAAAATGGTGTCTGCTTTCTTAGGTAGTGCACCATTTTTGGCGCTGTTTACAAATATTAATCTTTTTTCAATTATAGGGACTTTCATTTTAGTGATTCCATTTCAGATATTGCTTTTTGTTTTATTAATTGCTTTTGTTTTTGAATTATTTTCTTTAAGCATAATATCAGAGTTTCTTTTAAAATTATTTCTTTCTCTTACAAATATTATTGAATCAACATTAAAGATTTTTGCAACCTTTCCTAAAGTACCCGGTGGTATCTATACTTATTTATTATTTGAACTTTTTTTCTTTGTTTTTTTACTACATTTTGGGCATATCCCATATATTTTGAAATCGAAATCTTCAAATTGAAATCCTTGTTCAAGAAGTTCTTTTTTTATTATATTAAGGTGTTTTTCTTCGATCTCGTATATTTTACCACAGACATTACAAATAAAATGATGATGCATTTTTTCTTTTTTTGCAAGTTCATATCGATAGATACCATCACCAAAATCGATTTTTCTCAAAAGTCCAAAGTTCACTAAAAGTTCAATGGTTCTATAAACTGTGGCTTTACTTACTGTGTGTTTGTTGGAAAATAAAATTCTATACACATCTTCTGCACCAAGGTGTTTTGATTCATTATCTATAAAGACTTTTAAAACCAATTCTCTTTGTGGTGTCATTCTGTATTTTTTGTTTTTTAGTTCTTTTTTTAGTGTTTCTATATACATGGTTAGCCTCCTTTTATACATTCATAAGTGGTTTGATGTCTATTTTCCAACCTGTTAATTTAGCTGCAAGTCTAGCGTTTTGGCCACCTTTTCCTATTGCAAGTGAAAGTTGATTTGGTGGTACTATAACTCTTGAAGCTTTATTTTCAAGATCAAGTATTTCGACTTCAACAACATTTGCCGGTTGTAAAGCACTTGCAATTAATTCTTTTGGATCTTCTGCCCATTTTATTATATCCAACTTCTCACCTTTTAATTCTTTGAGAATAGCAGCTATTCTGATTCCTTCTTCACCAATACATGCACCTACAGGGTCAACTTTCGGATTATTTGATTTTACTGCAACTTTAGTTCTTATTCCAGGTTCTCTGACCAATTTTACAATTTCAACAACTTTTGATTCAATTTCGGGTACTTCAAGTTCAAGTAAACCTTTGACAAATTCTTCATTTGTTCTTGTGACAAGTATTTTAGGTCCTTTTTTGTCTTTTTTTACATCTTTAACGTATACTTTAATGAGTGATGAAGGTTCAATGTTTTCACCTGGAATCCATTCCTTTTTTGGAAGCCTTGTTTCCAGTTTTCCTATTCTAATGTCTGCCCAATCTTTGGTTACTCTAATTACCTCTGCGGTTGTAATTTTGCTTGCAAGTTCTGAATACTTTTCAAATTGCTTTTCTTTTTCGATTTCTCTTATTTTTTGAATTAACACCTGTTTGGCCGTTTGTGCGGCAATTCTTCCAAATTTCTTTACATTAATTCTTTTTTTTATGATATCACCAATTTGTGCGTTTGATTTAATCTTTAATGCTTCTTCTAGAGAAATTTGGGTTGTTTCTTTTTCTACATTGTCTACTACTTCTAAGAGTTGAGAAGCTTCAATTTCACCAGTTTGTCTGTTGATGATTATTTCAACGTTTTTTTCGCCACCAAAGTTTTTTTTGTATGCACTTATCAAAGCTTTTTCAATTATTGGGATGATTTCGTCAACTTTTATTCCTTTTTCTTCCTCAAGTTGTTCTAGAGCTTGTAAAAAATCCAAATTCATATCTTTCACCTCCTAAAAATCTATTTCTAAATTTGCATTTTTAATTTCTTCAAATTTTATTTCAATTTTTTTTCCGTTTACATCTATTGCTATAATATTGTTTTTAATGTTTTTTATGTAGCCAATATATGAATTTGTTTGAGTTTTTATTTTGACTTTGTGATTTATAAATCTTTCAAAATCATTAATATTTCTAAGTGGTCTGTCTAGTCCTGGGGATGAAACAGTTAAATAATATTTACTTGGAATTATGTCTATTTTGTCTAATTCATATTCAAGAGCCCTTGAAACTTTTTCACAATCTTTAGTACTTACATAATCATACGGATTATCAATTATCACTTCTAAAAACCATCTACCAGATTTATTGTAGTATTTTACATCGAACAATTCTAATTGTAATTCTTTGCAAATTTTTTCAGATATCTTTTTTACTTGAGAGACTATATCTCTCATTTTTTCACCTCACCTATACAAATATTAAACCGGGACTTGTTATGTCCCGGTTTTTCTGGCGGAGAGGGTGGGATTTGAACCCACGGACGCCTTATGGGCGTCACACGCTCTCCAGGCGTGCGCCTTCGACCCCTCGGCCACCTCTCCAAAACAACCAATTAAGATTCTACCATAAATTTAAGATTTTGCAATACTTTATTTCAACTTCAAATATATGAATAGAAATAAACATACGTTGATTTTAGGATTTTTGGATCGAAGCAAAGACGTAATTTTGAGTAAATAAACAACTGGTGGCGAGGGACGGAATCGAACCGTCGACACGTGGATTTTCAGTCCACTGCTCTACCAACTGAGCTACCTCGCCACCATTATAACTAATATGGTGGGTGCGGCAGGACTTGAACCTACGACCTCCTGCTTGTAAGGCAGGCGCTCTCCCACTGAGCTACGCACCCATTTCCTGGCGCCCCCAACGGGATTCGAACCCGTGCCTCTGGCTTGAAAGGCCAGTGTCCTAGACCGCTAGACGATGGGGGCATTTCTTATTTGTTTTTCAAAATCGACCGTAATCAATGATATCAAAAATTATTTTCTTTGTCAACTGTTATTTTTGTAACTTTTATCTGACAGGTGAAAAAATATGGTGTTAACTAAAATTCGTGTGTTATATATATTAAAAATATGGTAAAATATATAAAGAAAGCTTTTTAGAGGTGATTTAATGAATAAAGGTGCTGATGTAATTGTTGCAATAATGGTTGCGGCTATTGTTTTATTGATGGTTTTACCGATACCTGGTTTTTTACTGGATTTTTTCCAACTTTTGAATATTTCCCTTTCATTAGTTATTTTATTTTCTACAATGTATATAAGAAAAGCTCTAGAACTTTCATCTTTTCCTACAATTCTTTTGGTTGTCACATTATTTAGGCTCGGACTCAATGTTGCGTCAACAAGGCTTATACTACTGCAAGGTCCAAAATTTTCAGGTAAAGTTATTCGGGCATTTGGAGATTTTGTTGTAGGTGGAAATTACGTTGTAGGACTTGTAGTATTTCTAATTTTAGTTATCATCCAATTTATTGTCATTACAAGAGGTTCGGAAAGAATTGCAGAAGTAGCAGCAAGGTTTACTTTAGATGCAATGCCTGGTAAACAAATGAGTGTTGATGCTGACTTAAACGCAGGATTGATAACAGAAGAAGAAGCAAGAAAGAGGAGAGAAGAGATAAGGAGAGAAGCAGATTTTTATGGTGCTATGGATGGAGCCTCTAAATTTGTTAGAGGGGATGCAATTGCAAGTATTATTATTGTTCTTGTAAACATAATTGGTGGATTAATTATAGGTATTCTTACTCATAAAATGACAATTAATGAAGCTGCACAAACATTTACACTTTTTACAGTTGGTGATGGACTTGTAACACAAATCCCAGCATTAATGGTTTCAACTGCAACTGGTATTTTAGTTTCTCGGGCTGCTTCTGAAGATAACTTAGGAAATGAACTTATTAAGGAACTTGGAAGTGAAAAGAAAGTAATAATTTTAACAGGAACAATATTAATGTTTTTGGGAATATTTACTCCTATACCACTTACTGCTGTGCTTATTGGTTTACTATTTTTAATTACTGGAATATTAATTAAAGGTAATCAAGAACCAGAACTTCAAACTACAGAGTATAGTGGTGAAATGTACACGGAAAAAAGTTTAGGGCCTGTACTTTCTACTCCGCAAGAAGTTTCGGAAATACTTCAAACTGATACAGTAGAAATAGAAATAGGATATGGGTTAATTCCACTTGCAGATACTTCTCAAGGTGGAGATTTACTTGAAAGGGTTACGATGGTAAGAAAACAGCTGGCATATGAATTAGGGCTTGTTGTTTCGCCAATACGGGTACGTGATAGTGTTTTATTAAATTCAAATGAATACGCCATATTTATTAGAGGAGCGGAAGTGGCAAAGTATGAGCTATTACCCAATAGATTACTTGCAATTAATCCGGGTACTGTGATAGAAAAAATACCTGGAATTGAAACCAAAGAACCTGCTTTTGGATTACAAGCATTTTGGATTGATGAGAGTAAAAAAGAAGAAGCAAGTAGATTGGGATATACCGTTGTTGATCCACCGACGGTTTTTGCAACTCATTTAACAGAAGTTTTAAAGCGGCATGCTCATGAACTGTTGGGAAGCAAAGAGTTTGATTTATTAATTGAAGGTTTGAGAAACAAGTTTGACAAATTAGTTGATGATCTGTTCAATTTGCTAAAACCTGCTGAGATAAAGAAAATATTGCAGAGATTATTAAAAGAAGGAATATCAATAAGGAATTTGCCGTTAATTTTCGAGACATTACTTGAGTATGGAGAATACACCAAAGATATAGTATATCTAACGGAAAAAGTACGGAAATCGTTAAGAAGACAGATAATTACACCTTTAATTGCACAAGATAACATATTACATGCTGTTGCACTTGATAATAACTTGGAGAAGAATCTAATAAACTTGGTAAAAGAAATAGACGGTGAAAGATATCTTGATCTAAATCCAGAAATTATGAGAGAACTAATTGAAAGCATTTCGAGAAATCTAGAAACTCTTATGAAAAAAGGTTATAACCCTATTCTCATAACATCTTCATCGTTAAGACCTTTAATTGCTGATTTAATTATTAAGTTCATTCCAGGGATATTTGTGATCTCGTATGAAGAAATACCAGAAAATGTAACTATGCAAATTGAAGGAGTGATAAAACTATGATTGTAAAAAAATATTTAGTTAAAGATATCAAAGAAGCTTTAGAAAAAATCAAAATAGAATTGGGAAAAGATGCTGTAATCCTTGGAACAAGGAAAATAAAAAAAGGGGGATTTTTGGGTATTGGAGCAAAAACTTATCTTGAAGTTACAGCTGCCGTTGAAGAAAATGAACTGAAGCAAAATCAAGAAAGTAAAAACCAACAAATTTATCAACTTCAAGAAATCCTCTCTAAAAATTCCCAAAAAAAAGATTCCGATGATTTAGATGAAATAAAGAAAATGATGTATGAATTAAAATCTATGGTCTCAAGGCAAAGATCCGATAATGAACCTGAATGGATTATAAACTTGAGAAAAGCGTTGAATTTTCATGATGTTAACCAGGAAATCATTGAAAAGGTAATAGAATATATTAGGATAAAATATGGAAATATAGATTTCAATGATGAAAATACAAGATTTGTATTATCGGAAATATTTCTTCCTTTTATAAAGACGGAAACTCCAGATATACTTGGCAAAGTTATGTTTGTAGGACCAACTGGTGTTGGGAAAACAACAACACTTGCAAAACTTGCGGCAAAAATGTCTATAAATGAAAACAAAAAGGTAGGAATTCTCACGTTAGATACTTATAGAATTGCCGCCACAGAACAGCTTAAAACTTATGCTACTTTAATGGACATACCTATGAGAGTTGCATACACACCTAAAGAGGCAAGAATAGAACTTGAAGCAATGTCCGATTTTGATGTTGTCTTTATAGATACTGCAGGGCGAAGTCAAAAAAACGAATTGCAAATGAATGAAATAAAAGCTATGTCTGAGATCATATCACCAGATTATAAATTTTTAGTTGTGGGGATGCAATATAGAAGTAGTGATCTTGAACTTATAGCTAAAAAATTTTCCGAAATTTCACCAACTCATATAATATTAACAAAGATGGATGAGACGTCTTCTTTAGGACATTTTCTAAACACAAGTCATTTTATAAACAAACCTATAATTTATATTACAAATGGACAACGTGTACCAGATGACATAATCGAAGCAAGTAACAAAGAACTCTCCATTTTATTGTCTAGAGAGGTGCTAAAATATGTTAAATCAAGCTAGAAATCTGTTAAATCTTGGAAATGTTATCCTTGTTGGTAGTGGAAAGGGCGGAGTAGGTAAAACACTAATAACTGTTAATTTGTCTATTATACTTAAAACTTTGGGATTTAAAGTATTAATTTTTGACTTAGATGTAGGATTTACAAATTCAGATGTTTTACTAAATGTTCATCCAAAATTTTCATTAAGTGACCTTATAATGAAAAAATGCGAAAAAAAAGATGTAATTTATCCAACAGAGTATGGTGTTGATCTTGTAAATGTTGGAAATGACCTTGAAACTATCTTCTTATTTAACGAAAATAATGTAAAAGAATTTTATATAAATTTTGCTCAAATTGCGCAGAATTATGATTTTATTTTAATTGATCTACCACCAGGTTATAACGACAATTTTGCTCCATTTTTTAATTGTGCAAATAGTACGTTAGTTATTACAACAACTCAACCAACATCATTGGTTAATTCGTATACGTTTGTAAAAATATTAATTCACAAAGGTGTTCCATCAAACAACATACATCTTGTGGGAAATCTTATTGAACAATACAGAGATTCACTTCAAAATCTGAATAGATTTTCTGCAGTACTTGAGAAGTTTACAGGAGAAAAAATAGGTTCATTAACACTAATAAAGAAACATCCAACTGTGGAAAAAAGTGTATACGATAGAAAACCATTTGTAATAGATAGTCCCAAAATACAACCCACCTTTGCTTTATACAGAATTGCTTCGATATTGACAAAAAAAGAAATCCCTCAAAAAGAAACAATATTAGAAAAATTATTAGCATTCTTTAAGGGAGTGAAACAAAGTTGACAATAATAGAATATATAAATAAAAATTTAAGTGGTATATATTTAATTGTTAAAGATAGTGAAAAACGAGAATATCAAGTAAGATTGATAGCTATCAAAAAGAATGGAATAATAGAAATAGAAAGTATTGAATTGTTTACTATAGGTAAGAGATTGTTGTTAAATATTCCAGTTAAGGAAGCACTATTAGCACTAGTAGGTGAAATAATAGATAATGAAGAAAAAAGATATTTTTTAAAAACAGATGAAAAAATAGGTGTGATTCAAAGAAGAAAAGAAAAAAGATTTCCCTTTTTCAAACGTGGGAAGTGTAATAATGAAAAACTTGTGATTGTAGATGTCTCAAAATCTGGACTTCAATTTTTTTCAGAAAATGATTTGGAATTGGAGAAAGAAGTTGAAATACTAATTGATGAATATAAAATTAAAATTACTCCCATATGGAAAATTTTCGAAGAAGAAATATACAGAATAGGAGGGAAGGTCTCAAAAGAATCTATTAATAACTGGCAAACAATAATCAAAAATAATGAAAGGGTGTAGATATGTCATACGTAACAAAGACTCCTTCTATTAAGGCTTTAAGAATAGGGCTACCTGGCATAATAGAAATTACAATGGTTAAAGAATTGGAAGGAACATATAAAACTTCAATTTCTGATATTGATTTTAGTAAAAATTTAATTTTTTTTTCTATTCCTACTTACAAGGGACGTTTTATACCGGTTCCTAAAGGAACAAGAATGAATGTAAAAGTATTTGATAGAAGTTCTATGTATTCTTTTTCTACTGTATCATTAGGTGTTCTGAAAAAAGATAATTTGTATTTTATTCCTGCACCAATTCCAGAATATGTAAACAAAACTGAAAGAAGAAGATTCAAGAGAATTCCGTTATTTTTGTATGGAACATTTAAAATGTCGCCTGAGCAAGATACAGAATCTATTCAATTTATGACAAAAGACTTTAGCGCCGGAGGAGTAAAATTAATAACAAATGTAATTTTAAAATTAAGTGATATAATATATATAAACTTAAAATTAGATGAAAATCTTAAACTTGAAAACCAAAAATCTAAAGTAGTGAGAATAGATAAAAAAACAGAAGATGGATTTCAGTATGGTGCAGAATTTATAGATGTGCCTGTTAACCTTGAAAACAAACTTGTAAGGTTTGTTTTTCAAAGAGAATTAAAAACGAAGAAATAGGAGGGAAGAAAAATGCTTGAAAAATTAAGTGAAAAACAATTGGATCTTTTAAACGAAATAGGTAATATTGGCACAGGTAATGCAGCTACTGCACTTTCTATGATGGTTGGAAGAAAGGTTGAAATTTCTGTACCTGCTACAAGAGTATTACCTATTTCCAATATTCCATTTATTTTTGAAAAGCCTGAGGAAATTGTTTGTGCTGTGAAAATGAGAATGAAAGAAGATGTTGAAGGTGAGATTTTATTAATTCTTAATTCTACAACTGTAAAAGAAATCGCAAGACTTTTAACAGGCATGGAAATAGAGGACATTACAACATTAAATGAATTTTCAATATCCATGTTAAAAGAAATAGGAAATATAATGTGCGGTTCCTATGTAACCGCATTGTCTGGTTTTACTAATTTTTTCATCAATCCTGAACCACCTGAAATAGCGGTGGATATGATTAGTGCTATACTATCAGAAGTATCCATTTCTGTTACACAAACAGAAGATTATATACTATTGATAGAAACTACTATTGAAATAGAAGGGATAGATAAAAAACTAACAGGTTATTTATTATTATTACCTAATGAAGAATCGTTAAAAAAGATACTTGAAAAATTGGGGATGTGGAATTAATGTCACAAAAGTCCAAAAAAATAATTGGTATTGGTGAATATGCAGTAGGAGATAAAAATACAATACTTGTTACTCTGGGTTTAGGTTCATGTGTTGGAGTTTGTATAAGAGACAAGTCAAAACTAGTAGGTGGTATGGTGCATGTAATGTTACCTGATAGTGGAGGAAAAGAAGTTGCAAAACCCGGAAAATATGCTGACACAGGTATAAAGATTGTAGTTGAAGAACTTAAAAAAATTGGTGGAAGAAATTTTGAAGCTAAAATTGCAGGTGGAGCTGCAATGTTTAACAATTCAGCAATGAATGTTGGTCAAAGAAATGTTGAAGCGGTAAAAAGTATGTTAAGAAAATTGGGAATTAAAATTGTTTCCGAAGATACCGGTGGAAATAGGGCAAGAAGTATAGAATACGATGTTGAATCTGGAAAACTAATGATTAGAAAGGTAAAAACAGGAGAAAGTGTGGAGGTAATAGAAATTTGATAGATAAAGATAAAATAGTTTTAGAATACCTGCCATATGTAAGGAGAATAGCTTACGATTTAAAAAAAAATTTACCCCATAACGTTGAAGTAGATGATTTAATACAAGAAGGTCTTATAGGCTTGCTTCAAGCAGTGGAAAGGTTTGATCCAAAAAAAGGGTCAAAATTAAGATCATATTTATTAACAAGGGTAAAAGGTGCTATGTACGACTATCTTAGAAAAATTGACTGGATGCCCAAAAATTTGAGACATGAAGTTAAAATTGTCGAAAATGCAATTTCAAAAACTGAGAATTCTGGAAATAAAATTGATTTTGAAGAACTTTCAAAACTTACTAATCTCCCATTGGAAAATGTGAGAAGAGCATATAACGAAATGGTAAGAAAGCAATTTTTAATGCTTGATGATTATTTGATTGAAGATATTGAAATAAAAGAAACTATTTCTTCTGATGACAATCCTGAAGAAAATGCATTAAAAGAGATTATAAAGGAGGAATTAATAAAGGCGATAAGTAAATTGAGCGAAAAAGAACAATTGGTATTAAGCTTAAGGTATGAACAAGAACTTTCACTCAAAGAAATAGGGAAAGTCCTTGATTTGACTGAATCAAGAGTTTCTCAGATACTCAGTTCAACGATTTTGAAGCTAAAGAAGATGTTGGGGGGATAAATAATGGAACCTATTGAGCTTCATCCAATTTATTTAAGAAGTAGCTTAGAAAAGTCAAATCAATTTAGTCATCTACAAAACTATTCTAACTTAGCTTCTGAAATATCTGCTCAACAACTAAATGAGAGGATAAAGAGAGAACGTTCATCCCCAAAAAGTATAGAAAAATCATCCGGAAAACAAATTAAAGATTCAATGGAAAGTAAAAGTGACAATAAAAGAAACTTTTATAATAAAAAAGGAAATAAAAAGAAAAATCAAATCGTTGTGGAAAATAGTTCGCATATATTGGATGTGAGAATTTGATAGGATATTTTTCTGTAAAAAAAATTAACGAAAAATATTTAGGGGGAATTCTTGTAGTTGATGAAAGAGGTATACCAGTTGAATTTAAATATACCGAGCCTATAACCCCCACACCTTTACAAAAAATTATTTATGGTTCTTCCTTAGAAGAATATCTGAGTGTGGAAATTATTGGAAAAAATCTTGTAGAGAAGCTTGAAAACAAACCAGAGCTTATTCTTGTTAATGATCCTTCTCTTACATTTAAGGAAAATATTGTGCTGCTTCTTGAAACAAAATCATCCTTTAATGTAGAGTTGAATAATAGATATTTCAAAGTTACACCTTTTAATGAAACAATTAAGGATAAATTATTGCAAATTTCTGAAAAAATAGATATTACCGAACCTTTTTCAAGACTTGAAAAGGCGCTGAATTACATATGCGAATCATAAAAAATATAGTAGAAACCTTAAAACAAGAATTGGGATTTATTAAAATTTATAAAGTAGAGAATAATATTAAAGTGCTGGTAAAATCGGAGAAATCTAGTTTACAAACAAATACTTTTGATGAAACATTGAAAATAAAAATAAATAACAAGGAATTTAATATAACACCAAATGTTGTATCATTTTTTGATTTAAATGAGATTACAATGGTAAAAAACATTCTTATTGAAGCTAGTGAGGTAAACATTAAAAGCTTATTTCCAAAAGCAATTGAAATTAAAGAAAATCCAGTTTTTTTAAATTTAGGTGACAAAAAGGTTAAGGACCAAAGACTTAAAATCATAATAAGAGTAAAAAAAGTAGAAAGAATAGTTCCGAAGGTACACTCAAAAATTTTACCTTCCTTATTAAGATTGGCAATTTATCCATCAAAAGTTGTGGAAAAAGATAAGATCTTAAATATACTAAAAAAATATATTCAAACTTATAAAACAAGTGAAATAAGGTTTATAGGCTTTTTTAAAAATGTTCCTTTGGGGAAAGCAGAAAAAATTTTTATTTCAGATGAAAAAATTAGTGTGCTTATAAACAGTAAAAGAAAAGATTTTTTTGCAGATATTGTAATTTTTAAAATAAATGATATGTATAAAATGGAGGTAATCAAATGATATACGATCCAGAAATATATACAAGACTAATCGAACTTAAAGGAAAGAGAAAAGTAATATTTGGAATTTTAAAATCTATTGAAAAAATTAATGAAAGTAAATATAAAATACTAATTAGAAATCTTGAAAATGAAGGTTTAAAAAAAAATTAAAAAATACAGATCTTGATTTGTTTTCACAATATACATATCAACTTATCCATGGAAAAGGAAGTCTTTTCAAGAGAATTAAACTTTTTGAAGAATTAGGAATTAAAAGTAATGAAATTGCAGAAATTCTGTTTTGGGCAAATCCTTATAAGTTCCCATTTCCAATGTTAAATGAGGAATACACAAAAGATTTTATCGAAAAAAGGGGGAAAATATTATCTAAGTTAAAACTTAAAGATTTTTTAGAATTATATGCACATGAAACAGTTAAAGAACAAACCTTTTTAAAAGATATAGTATTTGAAATAAATGAAATAACGTTTTTTGATTTAAAAAAAGTTAATTGGGTAAAAGATTTAGTACGTGAACTTGATCCAATATCCAAAGAAAAAATTAAAGAACTTTCAAAAATACATCCTTATTTACTAAGGGCTATTTTTGTTAAACCAGAGTGTCCTGTAATACTAGACGGGAATAACATTGCACATTGGACTTTTCCGGCAAATATAAATAACATTATTGATGTTTTTGATAAGCTTTCAACAACCAAAAAATTTTATTTTCCGTTTTACATAGTCTTCGATAGAAATGCCAAATATATGTTTAAAAATAATGAAATTTTAAAATTTCAAAATGTGTATTTTTATTCTCCAGCGGATGAAATGATTCTGACGCTTGCAAAAAAATTAAAAGCCAAGATTATTTCAAAAGACAAATTTAGAGATTGGGATAAGAATATAAAAAAACATATTTTAAAAATCTAATTTTTTTACAAATATATCGGGTTCTTCATTATCTTTATATACAGAGAAAAACAATAATCCATCTGCGACTGTCGGATAGAAAACGTCGTAATTTATATCTTTAGTTAAACACGTAATACTAGATGTTTTTAAGTCTTTCATCCAAATTCTGTAAGTTCCATCACGATTGGAGGTAAAAATTAACTTTTCTTTATAAATAACTGGATCATGTTCGTTGTAAAATGTATCCTCTACTTTTTCATTTTTTCCATTTACATATTTATATATTCCAAAATTAGCTCCATTAAGAGAAGTATAATAAATTTCTGTTCCACTTGCAAATGGTGTAAAAACCATATCTCCATATGTTTTTAGCTCTTTGTATTTTGCTTTTTTTAAATCATATATCATCATTAAATTTCCCTTTTCTAAGTCCTGAATATATATAATTTTATCATTACCGTACCATACAGGTGTATAAGAAGACAACTTGCCAGATGAGATTTTCTTGATTTTTTTTGAATAATTAGAAGAAAACGGCATTATATATATATTCCAGTTTCCATGTAACGAACCTTGAAAAATTATTTGTTTTAAATCATTTGAAAACTTAGGATAGTATTCGCTACTTCCCCAAATGGGGAGTATATTCATCTGTTCATTTAAAATGTCAATATACGCAATATTTCTATTTCCTCCTAGCCTATCAGTTATAAATAAAAACTTTCCATCTTTAAAATCTCCATACTCATCTACTCCTGGATGAAATGTTAAATGAAGATAATTATTAAATTCCCTTGTTCTTAGTTTGTGAAAAGAAATTTTTTCTAAAGGATAATAGATAATTTCCTTTAAAAATGTATTATAACTTTTATAACCTTTGAATGAGAAGCGACTACTTATTTTATAATTTCCGTCTTTGTAAGTAGCTATATAAATATCATTTGTTGCATCATATGTTAAATATAAATTTACAAAATAATCTGCAGAAGCATAATTATCCAAAAAAAGTACTTTGTAATCTTTATAATTATTTAAAAGATTACTTGCGTCCAATAAAATTTGATAAGTTTCTGTGCTATAATGGGTGATTACTCCAACTGTATAGGAAAAAAGATTTGTAGTTATTATCAAAATTAATAACAATAATTTTTTCATTCAATTGTCCCTCCCAGTAGTTCCTTTAATTTCTCCATTTCATTAATATTTGGATTATCTAATTTATAACAAAAAATACTGTTCATAATTTTACCAATTTCTGGACTAGATTTAATATTAAATTTGTCTTTTAAAATGTTTCCTTTGATGTTGAGTTTAGTACTAAAAACCCTTTCAAGATATTTTTTAAAATATTCCCTTGAATTATTATCATCCAAATAAGCCATAATATGTGTTGCTGTTTCAAAAATTGGCTTTCCAATAACTTTATAGATATCAGAAAATTTAATCCTTGTTTTTATCATTTCAATAACAGGTATTAACCTTCTTTCAGTTTTTTTTAGCTCGTCAACGAATTTTTTTGGAATTCCATATCTTTCCTCAACATTTTTTAAAGATTCCATATCGTAAAACTCAAGTAGTATTCTTAAAAATGCGTAAAAAATATTTCTTTTGGTGTAAATATTTTTTAATAAATCAAAAGATACAAGCATGTTTTTCAATTTTTTTTCCATAGTTGTTGTAAAATATGTTTTTGGAAAAATATGCATTAAAATTTTTAATTCAGCTAGCCTTTTTATACCTTTTACTGGATCTTTTTCTTTAATGATTTTTTCCAGTTCTTGCCTTATGCGTTGGCCTGTTACTTTTTCTAAGTAGTTTCCTTCTAACGTCTCTTTCAAAATTTCCAATGTTTCATCTTCAATTTTAAAATCAAATCTTTGTTCAAATCTTACTGCTCTTATTATCCTAGTTGGATCTTCAATAAAACTCAATTTGTGTAAAACTCTGATAATTTTATTTTCTAAATCTTTTCTAGAACCAAAAAAATCATATAATGTGCCAAACTCGCCGGAATTTAATTTTATTGCCATGGCATTTATCGTGAAATCTCTTCTGTATAAATCTTTCTTTATAGTACTTACATCTACTTTTGGTAATTCTGCAGGTTTATCATAATATTCTGTTCGTGCAGTTGCAATATCTATTCTAAACCCATCTTTAAAAAATAACGAAGCAGTCAAAAATTTTTCATGTTCTACCATCTTTACACCTAGTTGTTTACTAGCATAACGTGCAAATTCTATACCATTTCCTTCAACCACTAAATCTATATCAAAATTTTTTATTCCTAGGAATAGATCCCTTACAAAACCGCCAACAACATACACGGGTGTTTTATTATCATCTCCATATGTTCCTAGAAGTCTCAAGAGATTTAAAACTTTATTTGGAATATTTTTGATCATAATGGATTTAGCATCTTCAAAAAAGTCTATATTTACTTTTTTATTTTTTGCTTTTTCTATATCTGCATTCAATAAATCTGTTCTAGTAATTATTCCTACTAAAATATTATTTTTATTTAAAACTGGAATTCTTCCAATATCATTTTCTAACATTATCTTTTTTACCTTTAATATGGACTCATCTTCATACACAGTAATCAATTTTGTGTTCATTATTGATTTTACTGGTCTATTTGAAAGCCCATGTCTTATTGCTTTATCAACTGCCTTCCTAGTTACTATTCCAACTAATTTATTTCCTTCAATTATTGGAAATCCACCATGTCCTGTTAAATTCATTAATTCGTTAACCTTGCCAATAGTTTCATGGCTAAGTACAGTTCTCACTAGTGAAGTCATTATGTCTTTTGCTTTTCTGGAACTTTCAATTGCTTGAGAAAGCACATGTTTTAATTTATAAATAACTTCATCAATAGAAACATTTTGTAAAGTTGCAGAACCAGCTTTAAAATGTCCTCCACCACCAAAGGCTTCCATTAATTTCTTTATATTTACTTCTTCACTTTTAGTTCTACCAACAATGAATATTTTTTTCCCCATTCTGACAACGGATATTAAGGTATCATAATTTTCAAATTCCCAAAGTTTCGTAGTTATTATATTTAAACCGCCAATGAACTTTTCTATCTCAGCACTGGCTATTGCTATTTCATTATTATCTAATTTAACTATTTCAATATTTTCACCTAACATGTGCATTAAATTTTTTTGTTCTGTATTAATCTCCAAATTGGTAAATTCTTGTATATATTCCAACATTGCGCCTTTTTCTAGTAAAAATTTTGCAGCTTCTAAGTCTTCTGGTTTAGTGGTATCGTACAAGAAATTTCCCGTATCTTCATATATTGCAATGGCAAATAATGTTGCTTCATTTTCATTTATTTCTATGTTTTTTTCCTTAATTTGCAGTACAAAATAAGTAGTTATAGAACCTATCTCGAAAACATCAATATCCAATTTTTTCTCATGAATTTTAATTGCAGGGTGGTGATCATAAACTTTTATTTTTGAGGATAATTTAAGTTTTTCTTTAATTTTATTCCCAACTCTATCTAAAGTCCCTGTATCTACCACTACTAATTTTTCAATATCTTCGTCAATTGATTTTTCATTAATATACTCAAAGTCAAATAAGCGTAAAAATTCTTCCAAATTTTGTTGGAATCTTCCACTAACAACTAACTTAAAATCTGGATTTAATTTTTTAAATGCATATGCTGCGGCAAATCCATCAAAATCCGGTGATTTGTGTGGTGTAACAACTTTCAAAATATCACTTCCCGACTCTTTAGCATATTTACAGTGGAAGTAATTATCTCAATATCTTTTCCCACATTCAAAACAGCGTAAAATAGTTCATTTTTTTTATGAAATACTCTACCTTTTATTTTTTCCACAACAGGTTTCCAAGAACCGCAATTAATGTAAAATTTAGGAGAATTTGACGCAGTAAAAACCTTGAAATTATGTTTGTGAATGTGTCCCATTACTATTCCATCAACCTTTCCAATATCATTTTGAAAGTCATATCCCACCATATATTTACCTAAATCCAATTTTTCACTTAGAATTTTTTTTGCTTTTTTAGATAAATAATCTGTCTTTTTTAAAGTTCTAAAATGCATCACCATACGGATAATAAACTCTCCAAATTTTATTCCTCCAAAATCATTTAAAAACACCTTTGAAAATTTACTCCAAAATGGATAGTTTACTTTCATCCATTTTTTTGCCTCTGATGTTTTCATCATATTCAAAAATTCATCGATCCAAAATTTTAGTAAATCTATTCCCAAATCGTATTTTTTGGAGATAACGTTAAACCAATCAAATAAATCAAGCGTTGGTCTTACGTTGTCATAATCTTTTACTATTTGTTTTGGAAGATCAATTTTTGAATCAAAATTTTTCATCATGTACTTTACAATATATTCACCAAGCGGTGGAACCAACTCCCCAGTATTAGAATTTACTGAAAATCTATTTACTGGATCAAATTGATTGCCATGAATAACAAGTAGTTTCAACCTTTCATCGTAATAATAAGGTTTAATGTATAAATTGGGAATTTTTTCCAATAATCTTTCGGATAATTTTTTGTTTTTCAATAAATAGTAATCATGATTACCAACAATATAATATATCTTTCCATTTTTTCCTATCTTTCTTAATGCAGAAAAAACAAAAGGATGATTTTTTTCATATTCATCGATTATATTTTCTGGAATTGATTTTATAGCTTTTTCGTAATTAGATAAATCTATTTCTAAAGTTAATTTACTTTCAACAAATTCAAAAACATCTCCTACAATAAAAAGGGAAATGTTAGAATTATCTGAAAAATCTTTTAACAGTTTTTCAAAATAATAATCTTGCTCAAAATCGTCTTTTTCTTTACCATCACCAACGTGCAAATCACTTAAAAACAAATATTTTTCCATATATACACCTTCATAATCTAAATATTTTTTCGGGTTTTACAAGATAAATTTCCATATTTAAATTATTTACATACTCTTCCAAATACTTTTCCGGTCTTCTACCGTATCTTCCTGAAATGTGGTATAAAATTAATTTTTTTACATTGGTGTCTTTCACAAGTTCTAAAACATCTTCTAAAACAGCATGATTTTTATACTTTCTATCTTCTTTTTTGAGAAAAGTACATTCGTGAAATAGTATCTCCGTATCTTTTATATCTTCTTTTTTCAGAAGATATGTGTCTCCAGAAACTGTTAATATTTTCTTTTCAAAATTTTCCGAAATATAATCTCCACCATATTTTTTTGCAAGTTCTGCTAATTTAGATTGTTCAAATTCTTGAAATTCTCTTTTTAATTTTTTTCTTACTTCAAAGATATGATATCCGAAACTTTTTTCACTATATGTATGTGTCACTCTAAATGGTACTATATATTTTTTAGGGCTCTTTTCCCTTAAAATTATTTTTTCACCTTCTTCTAAAGGAAATATACCCAATTTAAATTTTAAGTCAGAATTCATCTTTTTAATAAATTCTAAATATTCTTTTATTCCTTTATTTCCCTTTGGATAATAAATATTTAATGTCTTTTCTCTATCTCCCATCGCATTATTTCTTGTGTTAATCAAAGACCATAATCCGGATATATGATCCACATGACCATGGGTCAAAAAAATGTGTTTTATAGCATAGATTTTATTATTTAGGAGCGTAGAAACAGACTCTCCTGAATCAAAAAGTATCCGTTCAGGAGAATAATAAATCCAAGTTGTATATAAAGCTTTGGAATAAGCGATTATATTCAATTTTTACCCTCCTGAACAACTTCAACTTTAATTTTTCCAGAAACCCCTTCTGGAAATTTTATTAAAATATCGTAAATTCCAACATTTTTTATAGGTTTGTCTAATATTATATGCTTTTTATCTATTTTTATACCCGAAAATTTTAAAATAGCATCCGCAATATCTGAACTAGTTAAAGCGCCAAATAACTTACCACTTTCTCCTGCTTTTACCAGAATTTTATAGAAATACTTTTGTAAATTTTTTAAAATTTCTTCATTTTCTTTCTTTTTCCTTGCTTTTTCTTCTTCTGCTTTTTTTCTTTCGTCTTCTAATCTTTTTAAAACTTTTGGAGTTGCTTCAAGAGCCAATCCCTTTGGTATAAGAAAATTTCTTGCATATCCATCTGAAACATTTTTAATTTCTCCCTTTTTCCCAATTTTTGGAACATCTCTTAACAAGACTACTTTCATAAAATTTCACCTCCGAAAATCTTTCATTACTATTCTGTCGTTCCCCGAATAATCTTTTATAACAGTCCAATCTTTTTTCCTGAAAAATTCTCCTTGATCATGACCTATTTCCATTACTACAATTTTATCAGAAAAATCATACAAATCTAAGAATTTTCTGTAAAAATCTAGTCCATCTTCACCTGAAAACAAAGCTTCTTTTGGTTCATAGTGTACTTCCGAAGAAAGAATTGCGTCTTTTCTTACATAAGGTGGATTAGATACAATAAGTTCAATTTCACTAAATTTTTTGTTGAAAGGCTCAAGATATTTTCCCTTTTGTATTTTTAACCTTTTTTCAAGGTTGTACCTTTTTAAGTTTATGGTTGCTACTTTTATTGCCTTATCAGATATGTCAGTTGCATAACCAATACAATTTGTGTTTAAAAGAATTGAAATAATTAACGCACCACTTCCAACACCAACTTCTGCAATCTTTTTTATTTTATTTTTTTCTATTATATCGATTGCAATCTCTGCTAAAAGTTCAGTTTCAGGTCTTGGAATTAAAACTCCTTCTTCAATATAAAATTTGTATTTGAAAAATTCCTTTTCTTTAACTATATAAGCTAAGGGATAACCTTTTAATCTCAAATTTATCCATTTTTCAAATTCAGTTCCATCAAATTCATACTCTGGATGTGCGATAAGATATTCTTTTGATTTTTTGGTAAAATATTTCAATAGAATATAGGCTTCCAATTCTGGAAGCCTTTTTTTTCTAAAGATATCAATTACGTCTAAAACCTTCATATACCAAGTTGTGACCTGACGTTTGGATCTACCCTTTCAGGTGTCCAAGGTGGGTCAAAGGTCAATTCCACTTTTACATCATTTACCCCATCTAATTCTCTTAATTTTGCTTCTGCATCTTGCAAAATCATACCGGCGAGTGGACACATTGGTGTTGTCATAGTCATCAATACAAATATATTGTTTTTGTCATCCACTTTAACTTCATATACTAATCCCAAAGAAACAACGTCTAAACCTATTTCAAAATCAATAACCTCTTTAAGCTTATTCCAAACCATTTCTTCAGTTATATTTGCCATGCTTTTCACTCCTTATCCAATTTTTCAATTAAATTTGAAAATTCATTTGCTACATGGTTAATTTCATCGAATTCAGGACCTTCAACTAAAATCCTAATAACTGGTTCTGTACCAGATGGTCTAATAATAACTCTACAATTCTTTGTTTCTTTCATAAGATCAAAAACGCTCTTGTTTTTATAAACTTCTTTATTTTTTACTTCTACGTTTATCATAACTTGTGGATAATCAGGCACCAATTTTGATAACTCAGATAAAGTACTTTGTTGCCATACAAGATGAGACAAAACCTCCAATGTTGTTATTAATCCGTCACCAGTTGTGTTTCTATCTTTATAAATTATATGCCCACTTCTTTCTCCGCCTAAAACGTAATTATTTTTTAACATTTCTTCTAAGACATATCTATCTCCAACTTTGGTTCTTACAGTATTAATTTTATTGTTTTTTAAAAATTCTTCAACTCCCATATTTGAAAGTATTGTTAACACAACTGTGTCATTTGCCAATCTTTGTTCGCTTTTCAATTTGAGTGCTGTAACGCCTAAAATTTTATCGCCGTGAAATTCATTTCCATTTTCATCTACAAATATACATCTATCTCCATCACCATCATACAAAACCGAAATTTTACCACCTGTAATATATTTTTTAACCGCTTCAGGATGTGTAGAACCACATTCTTTGTTTATGTTAAACCCATCTGGTTTATCATTAATTACTTCTACTTTTGCTCCAAAAAATTCTAAAATTTTAGGATTTAAATCATATGTGGCACCATTTGCTACATCAACTATTAATTTTATCCCTCGTAAATCTAAACCTTCGTATGTCTTTTTTATGTATTCAAAATATTCTTCATGCGCAAAACTGTAGTTTATTACTCTTCCAATATTTTTATAATTACAATATTTTATATTTTCCATTTCAAATTCTATTCTTTCTTCAATTTCATCTGGAAGCTTATAACCTTTCATTAAAACTTTTAAACCATTGTACTTTGGTGGATTATGTGAAGCGGAAATCATAACACCAGCGGCATTTTCTATTCTAGTAATAAGTGCAAGAGCAGGAGTTGGTAAAATTCCGCATTTATACGCATCTACACCAGCAGATGTAATTCCTGCAACCAAAGCTTCTTCTAACATATCACCAGATGCCCTTGTATCTTTTGCGATAAATATTTTTTTATCTACCATATTTCCCAATACATTTCCTAATTTGAATGCAAGTTCTGGAGTCAAGAATTCATTTACAACTCCTCTGATTCCATCGGTCCCAAAAAGTTTCACCATTACGCCTCCTTATTGAAAATATATACTGCATCTTCGTCGTCAATTTCTTTTATTTTTACTTTTACTATTTCCCTATCCTTCGAGCTAGGAATGTTTTTTCCTACATAATCAGGTCTTATTGGAAATTCTCTATGTCCTCTATCTACAAGAACGGATAATTGTATAAGTTTTGGTCTTCCTCTATGTGTTACTGCATCCATAGCTGCTCTTGCTGTTCTACCGGTAAATAACACATCATCTACTAGTATAACTATTTTATCTTTTACATCAAAGTTTATTTCACTTTTATCTATGTTTGTTTTTTTATCATCATCTCTAAATGGTCCTACATCTAATCCTCCTACATTTACCTCAACATTTTCTATTTTCTTTATATTTTCAGCTATTCTTTTAGCTAGATAATATCCTCTTGTAAATATACCAATTAAAACAATATCCTTTGCGCCTTTATTTTTTTCAAGTATTTCATGCGAAATTCTCATTAGGGACCTTCTAATATCGTCTTTTTCCAAAATTTTTTTCATTTAAAACCCCACCTCAAATAATAGATTGTAACCGTACAGTGTGTTTTCATAGTGCATTGGTAAATCAGAAACTGTATCTCTGTCAATTGCATAAAATGCATCAAGTAATACCATAAGTTTTTCTATTCTTAATGCAAAATAACCACTGATTTTATTGAAAAACGATTTGTTAATAATATATCCTGGATTCCAAAAAGCACCTAATTCCAATGTTTTAAAGTTAAGTACAGGACCTACATTAAACTGAAAGTACTCTTGTTTTATAAATTGAAAATTTGCAACAAGACTATATGTTTCATTCCCAATTATCAAATCTACACCAACATCTGGTTTAAAAAATTCAAATGGACTTTGGGCAAAAAGTGTCAGTTCTTCAACAAAAGCTCCCAACTTTACGTAATCTATGATTTTACTCATAAAACCTACGCCTAAGCAAAAAGAGTATCCCTCATTTGTGCTATTAGTATATTTTTTAACGAGAAAGTTTATACCCCATTGAAATTCATCGCCCACTGATTTCAAGATATAACCAACCCTATTGAGATTTTCTGGGCTTGCATTTTCGGTAAAAAGATATAATTTGCCGATCAAATTATCTTCTTTTTCACTATAAAACAATCCAAATTTAGTGATCCATATATCTGAAAAATAAGTAGAATATGTAAACCCCAAGCTTGTATAATTTTCTCTAAAATTTGCAGGGTTTTCAATATTTCTCATGGAAAATAAAAAAACACTTAGAATACTTAATAAAATTACTAAAATTTTTTTAAGCATAATATTTTAAAACCTCCCCCCTTAGATCCTCAAAGGTGTCGTTATCAATACTTTCACGAATCCTTTTACTTAAATCCATCATAAAATGCAAATTATGTATCGTTAGAAGTATTTGCCCTAAAGCTTCACCTCTATCAAAAAGATGTCTCAAATAAGCTCTAGAATAATTTCTACATGTATAGCACTTACATTCTTTGTCAATAGGTGTCTTGTCGAATTTATGTTTTGCAGCTCTTATATTTATTTTCCCTTTCCACGTCAAAGCCTGACCATGCCTTGCCACCCTTGTTGGTAGTACACTATCAAAAACATCCACACCAAGATTAACTAGATCAACTATTAATTTTGGTGCTCCTGCTCCCATAAAATACCTAGGTTTATTTTCAGGCAAAAGAGGAACTGTAAATTCAGTCATTTCTAAAGTTAAGTTATATTCTTCCCCCACGCTTAATCCGCCTATGGCAAATCCATCAAAATTCATACTGGTAATTTCTTTTGCACTTCTTTCCCTCAAATCTTTAAAAAATGCTCCTTGAACTATACCAAATATTGCTTGATCCGACAAACTTCTTATTTTTTTTAAACTTCTTTCAGCCCACTGAGTTGTAAGTTCCAGTGCATATACTGCTTCTTGATGAGTAATTCCAGGTTCAGCACAATAATCAAAGGCCATAACTATATCTGAACCAATGGTATTTTGAATTTCCATAGAGAGTTCTGGGGTAATCATATGCATACTTCCATCTAGTGGAGACTTTATTAATACTCCATCTTTTGTTATCTTTCTACCCTTTCTTAAACTAAATACTTGAAACCCTCCACTATCAGTTAAAACCGGTCTATCCCAATTCATAAAATTGTGTATTCCATCATGATGTTTTAAAACTTCTATACCTGGTTTTAAATACAAATGGAATGCGTTGGCAAGTATAATTTGTGCACCTACATTCTTTAAGTTTTCAGGTGTCATTAATTTTACATTTGCATTAGTGCCCACTGGCATAAAAGTTGGAGTTTCTACAACTCCGTGTGGTAGATATATTCTACCTCTTCTGGCGTTTTTAGTTGTTTTTAAAAGCTCAAATTTCAAACCCATTTTCCTTTATCAACTCCCTAATATTTTTGTATAATCCATCGACTTCATTTTTTAGATCTTCCAGTTCTTCTTTATATTCTTTTACAAAATCCTCATCCTTTATACTTGAAAGATTAATTAATACGTTGTACATAGCTATTCTGAAAGAAGAATAGGCAAGTTCTGCTGAAGAATATGCATCTGATATAGCATTTTTATTTCCAAATTTACTTGTGATTTGTGAATATTTTAATATATTTCTAGTTTCCCTTGCAAGCTCAAATGGAACATCAGCTGCTTTTTTTAATGCTTCTTGTAAAATTTTTCCTCTTTCTGGATTGTCTTTTGGAATTTTAATTGCTTTCATAACTTCGTTGAATGCTTCCATATCTTTTGTGGCTATATCTTGTAATTTATTTCTTGAATATTCCATGTGTTCTAAAACTTCTTCCATGCTTTCTTCATATTCAGCATATTTTTTCTTACCGATGGTTAAATTTGCAACCATTTGATTTAGTGCAGCAGAAAAAGCTGCAACAATCGCCCCCACTGCTCCTCCACCAGGTACTGGTGATTTATCAGAAACCATATCGCAAAATTCCTTTAATGTGGTTTTTTCAACGTTCATAAGAAACTCCCCCTTTTTTAATTTTTATTTGAAATTATAATGTTTTTTTACTGGAACTTTTACTCTCCAGATGCAAGATAATCCCTTTGGAAATTCAACGAGATCACCTTTTCCAATTTTGTAAACTTTGCCATCTTTTGTTTCAACTTCGACTTCCCCTTCTAAAAAATAACAAATTTCTGTTTCATCATAGTACCAATCAAATTCAGAAATCTCCTTTGTCCAAATAGGCCATTGGAAAACATTTAACTCTTCTAATTCTTTTTTGGAAGGCCTTTTTATTTTTACTTCCATCTATCTCACCTCCGAAAATATTATATCATATGTAGTCTAATTTTCTTGACGAAGATAAATAAAAATGAAAATGTTAAAAAATAAAATGGGAGACGATAAAATTTAAGTCATTACCATGTGGAGCTCTATTTTAAAGTAGATATCTTATTGATGAAATTACTATCATTACAAATACTATTAACCTTACAAATTTTGTACTACTTTTTAGTGCAGTAGTTGTTCCAAGCTTTGCACCAATCATTGTTCCAAATGCTAGAATTGTGCCCTTTAATATATCTATCTTTCCATTTAGTAAAAATATGAGAAATGAGAAAGAAGTATAACATAAGACTATAAATACTTTCAGAGCATTTGCTTTTATAATATTATTCCCTTCTATGAAGATTAGACTTGTAATTAGAAAGAAACCAACACCTGCTTGTATAAATCCACCATAAAAGCCTATTATTAGAAAGATTAAAAAACTTAAAGGATAGTTTTTTTTAACTTTTTTTCCTTCTTCCCAAACTTTTGGTTTGTATAAGATAAAAACACTCATTATAAAAAAAATAATTCCAATTATTTTTTCTAGAATGTGTTTATCTATATTTAACACGGTGAAAGTTCCAAAGATAGCACCTATTGTAGTTGGAATGGAAAGTAACAAACCCTCTTTAACTGAAAAGGCCTTGTTTTTCTTAAAATTTGTAGTTGCAATTATATTCTGCAAAAGTATGCCTATTCTGTTTGTGCCATTAGCTACTGAAATATCTAGCCCAAGAAGTGTAAGGATAGGTAGTGTTAGCATAGAGCCACCACCTGCAAGAACATTTACAAAACCTGCACCAATACCTGACAAAAAAAGTAGTATATACAGCATTATAATCCCTCCTTTGATAGATCCACGAATAAAATTCTTCAAAAAGCTGCTTTTATTCTTTTCAAATCCAAGTGATGCAGATTGAATAGAAGTAATGTGTTTTGTATAATTTTTTTGGATTCAAAATTAACAAATCAGTGCCTGAATTGTCGAAAGATCTTATTATTGTTCTTTTTTTCTTGTACTGTTGAAAGTTTGATAGTTAAAATTTAGGAAATAACTTTTTCAAGAACAAACCCTCTAAATCTGTCGTCTAAAGAACGACCAAAAATATGATTATTGATAACACTAAATTCTTTTTGGAAAATGGTATGTTATTTCATTTTCATTTTTTTTAAATCTGTATCAACTTTAAGGTAATTATACGATATTTTGTTTGTAATACAAAATATTTTTTGAATTCTTCATATTTTATTTCATGGTATAATTATTTGAGAGAAAAAAAGGAGGAATAAATATGGGATTAGTTGCAGAAGTATATGGTGTGGAATTGATGCCTATTGGTCCGATAATTTATTATACAGATAATGGGGAAGATATAAAGCTTGGTGACAAAGTAGTTGTAATGAGTGAATTTGGTTTAGATTATGGAATTGTGCGAATTGGCAAAAGACAAATGAGTATAGATGAAATAGGATACGACTTAAAACCAATATTTAGAAAGGCAACTTCTGAAGATTTGGTAAAAATAGAGGAAAACAGAAAAATTGCCGATGAAGCTATTAATGTTACTAAGAAATTGGTAAAAAAGCATGGATTAAATATGAAAATACTTGATGCAAGATTGATGCTGGATGATTCAAGATTGGTTATTTATTTTAGTTCAAAAAATAGGGTAGACTTTAGAGAACTTGTAAAGGATATTGCAAAAGAGTTTAAGACGAGAATTGAGTTGAGGCAAGTAGGTGCGAGAGATGAAATGAAATTTGTTAAAGGACTTGGATTGTGTGGAAAAAAAGCTTGTTGTACGTACTGGTTGAGGAATTTTGATAGTATTACGTTAAAACATGCCAAAAAACAACAAATGATGATTAATACTGCCAAAATAACAGGTCCTTGTGGTAGATTACTATGTTGTTTGAAATTTGAATATGATTTTTATATCGATGCATTGAAAAATATACCAGATGAAGGAAGTACTATTAAGTATGAAGGAAAAGATGCAAAAGTAATAACGGTTAATGTATTTTTATCGAGGGTGACTATATATACAAGGGATGGAGAAACTGTTGCTTTGCCTTTTGAATATTTTAGAGGTGATAAAGATGTGGAAAGTACTAATTTGGATGGGAACTCTTCTGATAATGATTGGAATAATAGCAATGATTTTAGAGAAGATTAAAATATTTCCATTACCTGGAGATATTGTTATAAAGAAAGGTAATTTTGTGATAATTATTCCTATAACTTCTATGATTTTATTTAGTTTAGTGCTGACTCTTATGTTAAATCTTATCTTTAAAAGGTGATATTGTGAAGATAGAAAATGTATCATTAGAGGATTTAAAAAGTTTAACTAAAATAATTTCCAAAAATATTGATGATTTAAATTTTATATATTTAAATGGAGATTTGGGTTCAGGAAAAACCACTTTTACGAAGTATTTATGTTACTATCTTGGAGTGGATTGGTTACAAGTGAGTAGTCCCACATTTTCTATAATTAACGTTTATGAAGGAAAAAGAACAATTTATCATGTGGATCTTTATAGAATATCTGATTTTGACGAAGTTTTTTACGTATTAGAAGAGAATTTTGAAGATAAAGAAGGAATTTTTATAATAGAATGGAGTGATTTATTTAAGGATTATTTTACTGAAGAAGGGCTTAAAATAAACTTTTATCATAGGGATGAAAAGACAAGAGATCTTGAATTTTTTACTGACTTGGAGAAACTAACTATTAGTCTAAGGAGGTGGATGAATGAAAGAAAAAAAGTTTGAGAAGTTAGAACAGAAGGTTGCAAAATTAAATGAGGAAGAAATAGAAATTCCGGGAGAGTTACCCGTCATTGCAATGAGAAGTAATGTTGTTGTATATCCAAATACTGTTGTACCATTTTATGTAGGGCGTGAAAAGTCGTTATATGCTTTAGAGGATTCAATGGAAAATTACAATCAATTGTTGTTTGTAGTTAATCAGAAAGATCCAAAGATTGAAGAACCCAAAGAGATTGATTTATTTAAAATTGGAACAGTTGTAAAAATAATGCAAATTGGTAAACTTCCAGATGGAACTTTTAAGGTTTTGGTAGAGGGAATTTCGCGGGCGGAATGGATTAAATCAATTGAAAAAAAATACTTTAAATTTAAGATAAAGCTTTTAAAATCAAAATATCGGAAGACAAAAAAATTAATTGCTTTAATGAGAGTTGTGAGAGATGAAATGCAAAAATACATACAATATTCTAGAAAGCTCCCCACAGAAGCTTTAATGTTTTTGGAGGATATGGAAGATCCCGATGTATTTGCAGATTTAGCTGCATCAATTTGCCCTGGAAGTTTAGAAGAAAAGCAAGAATTACTTGAAATATTACATCCGGCAAGACGTTTAGAGAAAATTTTGGAATTAATATCTAAAGAAACGGAATTACTTGAAATAGAACACCAATTAGATCAAAAGGTAAAGAAAAGAATTGAAAAATCGCAAAAAGAATACTTTTTAAGAGAAAAACTAAGGGTTATTAGAGAAGAGCTTGGTGGAGAAGAAGATGCTGAAATTAGGGAATTAGAAGAAAAAATAGAAAATGATGATTTGCCGGATTATGTTAAAGAAAAAGCAAGATTTGAATTGAAAAGACTTGAAAAGATGTCTCCCTATTCACCTGAAGCAAATGTTATAAGGAATTATTTAGATTGGATTTTAAATTTACCTTGGAATAAAAAGACAGAGGAATTATCTGATTTGAAGATTGCTAAAAATGTTTTGGAAAAGCATCATTTTGGTCTTGAAGAACCCAAGCAAAGAATTTTGGAATTTTTGGCTACACGTAGTGTTTCAAAGTCGATGAAAGCACCTATTATTTGTTTTGTTGGGCCACCAGGTGTGGGGAAAACTTCTTTGGGACGTTCTATTGCAGAGGCTTTGGGAAGGAAATTTTTAAGGATGTCTTTAGGAGGTTTAAGAGATGAAGCAGAAATTAGAGGCCACAGACGGACTTATGTTGGGGCATTACCTGGAAGAATTATTCAACTTATTAGAAAAGCAGGTGTTAAAAATCCGGTATTGTTATTAGATGAAATTGATAAAATGGGAATAAGTTTTCAAGGTGATCCTGCATCTGCATTGCTTGAGGTCTTGGATCCAGAGCAGAATAAAGATTTTGTTGATCTATATCTGGAATTACCTTTTGATTTGTCAGAGGTTTTATTCATTACTACAGCAAATACTTTATACAATATACCAGAACCACTAAAAGATAGAATGGAAATTATTGAAATTCCAAGTTATACTAACGTTGAAAAATTTCATATAGCAAAAGATTATATTCTCCCTAAAATATTCAATGAGTTAAATTTTGAAAGAAAAAAGATAGTATTTAGGAATGATTCAATTAAGCAAATTATTTTAGAATATACGCTTGAACCTGGAGTTAGGGAACTTGAACGAAAGTTGAGGACTATTGTTAGAAAATCTATTTTGGAAATTGTGGAAGGGAAAGAAAAAGTAATCATAACTACCAAAAAAGTAAAGGATTACCTTGGGGCTCCAAGGATAAAAGAAGAAAACAGATTAAAAAAACCAACAATTGGTGTATCAACTGGACTTGCTTGGACGGCATATGGCGGGACGACTTTGTTTATAGAAAGCATATTATTTCCGGGAAAGGGAAGATTAATATTAACAGGTAAATTGGGAGAAGTGATGAAAGAATCCGCACAAATTGCCTTTAGTTTAGTGAAAAAGCTTTGTGGAGAGGAGTTTACAGAATTTTTTGAAAAGAATGATATACATATCCATGTTCCAGAAGGTGCAGTGCCAAAAGATGGACCAAGTGCAGGCGTTACTTTGGTAACTAGTTTGTTCTCATCTGTTAAGAAAGTTCCTGTTGATAACAATATTGCAATGACGGGTGAAATAACATTGAGGGGAAGAGTTTTGCCCGTTGGAGGAATAAAGGAAAAAGTTTTAGCTGCGTATAGAAAAGGAATAAAGAAAATTATTTTACCATATCAAAATAGATATGATATTGAAAAAATACCAGGAGAAGTTAGAAAAGATATCAAATTTGTTTTCGTAAATACAATTGACGAAGTGTTAAGGGAGGCATTGATTTGTGAAGATAAAGAGTGTTGAATTGGTAAAAACTATATATAGTAAAAAAGAAAGATATCCTGAGCCGTTAAATGGTGAGTTTGTTTTTGTTGGAAGATCGAATGTGGGAAAGTCAACTTTATTGAATACATTAACAGAGAGAAACATTGCAAAGACAAGTAAAAAGCCAGGAAAAACTGCTTCTGTTAATTTTTATAAAATAAATGATTTACTTTATTTTGTAGATTTACCTGGTTATGGTTTTGCCAAAGTTTCTGAAAAAGAAAGACTTAGGTGGAAGCAAATAATAGAATTTTATTTTGAAAGTAGATTTTGGAATATAAAGATGATTTTTTTGCTTGTTGATGGAAGACATGAATTGCAAAAAAACGATGAAATGATGATTGATTGGTTAAAAGAAATGGATTTACCTTTTTCCATTGTTTTGACTAAAATAGACAAGTTAAAGATGTCTGAAAAATCTAAAATGATTAGGTATTACAGAAATTTATTTGGTGAAAACTATATTGTTATACCTTATTCAGCTGTGACTAAAGAAGGGGTATCGGAAATTTTAAAATTAGTTGAGGATCTTGGAGGTGCAAAGGTTTGATACGAGATATAATTGATGAAAAAATAAAAAGTATACTTTTGGAAGAAGGTTTTGATTATTCTTATAACATAGAAATTCCAGATGAACGATTTGGGGATTTTTCAACGAATGTAGCTTTAATTGGAGCTAAGTATTTCAGGAAACCCCCTCTTGAGATAGCAAAGATATTCGTTGCAAAATTGGAAAGTGATCCTTTATTCTTAGAAGTTAATATTGCTGGGCCGGGTTTTATAAATTTTAGAATTTCAAAGGCATTTTATATCAGTATTTTGGAAGAGATGTTAAAAAAGGGTACAAATTATTGGAGGCCAAAACCAAAACAATTGAAAGTACAGCTGGAATATGGTAGTGCAAATCCTACAGGTCCCTTTACTGTAGGGCATGGAAGGCAGCTAGTGATAGGTGATGTTCTAGGTAATGTTTTGGAGTTTTTGGGGTATGATGTTGAAAAAGAAATGTATTTAAATGATGCAGGAAGACAAATAAGACTTTTGGCGCGTTCTTTATGGGTGAGGTACAATGAGTTATTCGGAAAAGAATATGATTTACCTGAGGATGGTTATAAAGGTACGTATTTAATGGATATTGCAAGAAGTTTGAGTGAAAGGGAAGGAAATAAGTTTGTAGATAAATGGGATGAGAAAGTGGAGAAGTTTTTCATGGAGGAAGCCGTATCTAGTATATTAGATAGTATGGAGAGGACACTTAACAAAATAGGTTGTAAATTTGATAGTAAAATAAAGGAAAGTTTTGTAATAGAAAAAGGATATGTTGACAGGGTATTGGAAATTTTTAAAGTGAAAAATTTAGTATATGAAAAGGATAACGCGCTTTGGTTTAAAGTGTCAAAGTTTCTCAACGAAGACGATAAAGTTTTAATTAGGAGTGATGGTACTTATACTTATTTTTTGACGGATATTGCGTATCATTTGTATAAATTTGAGAGAGAATATAACAAAGTTTATGATATTTTTGGCAGTGACCATCATGGGCATATTCCTAGAATGAAAGCTGCTATGAGCGCTCTTGATATTTCTAATGAATTTTTAAATTTCATACTTCATCAATTTGTTACTTTAAAACGTGGAAAAGAAGTTGTAAAAATGAGTACGAGGGCAGGTAATTTTGTAACTTTGGAAGAACTTTTAGATGAAGCAGGAAAAGATGCCACAAGATATTTCTTTGTTATGAATGATGTAAATACACATTTAGTTTTCGATTTAGAACTTGCAAAGTCTAAAACTAATGAAAATCCCGTGTATTATGTACAATATGCATATGCGAGGATAAATAGCATTTTTGAGAAAGCCTATGAAAAAGGGATAAAAGGCGATTATTTGGATAATATAGAACTTTTGGAAAATCCGGAAGAAATGAGTATAATTAAATTGTTGGATGAATTTGTTAATTCCCTTAAACAAGTTGAAGAAAAATTATCACCTCACTTTTTAACAAATTATATTTATTTAGTTTCCGAAAAATTCCACAGTTATTATTCAAAATATAAAATAATTGATGAAACAAATATCCCTCTGAGTTTGGCAAGATTAGGTTTACTGAGTGTTATTAAAAATGTTTATGAGATAGTGTTCAATCTTTTGGGAGTTAAAGCACCAGAAAGAATGTAGAAGGTGAGAATTTGAATATTGATACGTTATTTTCTAGTTTTATTCATGAAATAGGGAAGGCAAAAACTGAGGAAGAAGTTTATAGAACACTTTTAAAATCATTAAAGGCAATGTTAAAGTATAACGGTGCTTTAGTTTTAAAGCAAAATGAAGTGGTCTTTTTTGATCCAGAAGTGTTTGATATTTCAAAATATTCTGATTATATGGCCTGGATTGAAGAAAGATTATTGCCTTCGTTTTTTTTGGAATCAGATGAATTTATTGGAATAATTCCCATAGTTAAACAAGGGAAAATGTTGGGAAGTATAATTGTAAGAACTAATAAAGAACCTAATAACGAATTAATGGTTTTTTTACAAATTTTTTCTTTTTTAACGGGAATTACTTTAGAAAATTTGGTATTAATTGAAAAAATAAAGAATTCTGAAAAATTTATGTTTGAGGTTTTAAATTCTATTAGCGAAGGTATTTTTGTTTTGGATGAAAAAGGTGAACTAGAGTTTTCAAACAAGCTTGGTAAAGAAATAATAGAGAAGTATGATATAAAGGATTATTTTAAATTTTTAATTTTAGATGATGCAAATATA
Source organism: Thermosipho affectus (assembly GCF_001990485.1). Taxonomy (NCBI): domain Bacteria; kingdom Thermotogati; phylum Thermotogota; class Thermotogae; order Thermotogales; family Fervidobacteriaceae; genus Thermosipho; species Thermosipho affectus. Next base: position 215,622 of record NZ_LBFC01000022.1, read on the forward strand.
CATTCTAAGGAATTTGGTGAAAATTATTTTACCATTGTAAAAACAAAATTTGATTTTTTAGGTAGTACCAAGTATATTATCACTTTCAACAATGTTACATATGAAATGGAATTGGAAAAACTAAAACAATTAGATAAGATGAAGACGGAATTTGTTGCAAATATTTCTCACGAGCTTCGAACTCCTCTATCTGCTGTAAAGGCGTATACCGAGACCTTATTGAATATGGAGGTTGATCCTGAAAGTCAAAAAGAATTCCTTTCTATTATATACGAACAAAGTGAGAGACTAGAGGCTCTATTAAATGACTTGTTGGACTTTACATTAATAGAATCAGGTACAATGGAGTTAGAATATAGTGAGTTTAATATTTGTGAGGTTTTACAAAGTGTCTTGGAGAAGGTATCTCCATTTGCAGAAAAATTTAGGGTAAAATTAGAACATAGTTGTAGTGAAGTTACTGTATTTGCGGATAGAAAAAGAATTTTTCAGGTGGTGTACAATTTACTTGATAATGCGATAAAGTTCAACGATAAAGAGAAAGATGAAAGATTTGCAAAGGTTAACATAAAAAATGAAGACAATGAATTAATTATTGAAGTGGAGGATAACGGTATAGGAATTTCTAAAGAAGAGAAAAATAAAATTTTTGAGAAGTTTTACAAAGGGGATAGAAGTTTAACTTATGAAGTTTCTGGTACCGGGTTAGGTCTTGCAATTGTAAAAGAAATTGTAAGATTGCACAGAGGAAATATTGATGTAGAATCTGAAGTAAAGAAGGGGACAAGATTTATAGTGAGAATTCCATTGGGGAAGTGAGTAAATGTTGGTAAAATTTATAAAAGAAATAGAAGAAATTCCAACGCCAGATTTTCAAGTTCAGCAGATAATAAATATAGCATCTAATCCGGATTCGTCTATAAAAGATCTTGAAAAGGCTATTTCAATGGATGCTTCGTTATCTCTAAAAGTTTTAAAATTGGTAAATTCTGCGTATTATGGGCTTCCAAGAAAAATAACAAAGATAAGCGAAGCTGTAATGATTTTAGGATTTAAAACTGTAAGAAATTTGGCGTTGTCGATTTTTACGTATTCTTCTTTAAATAAAGGGGCTTCAAATGTTGATAAGAAGAAACTTTGGCAACATTTTATGTCAACTGCTATAATTTCAGAGGTGGTTTCAAAAATTATCGGTTATCCTGAACAGGAAGAAGCGTTTATGGCGGGGCTTTTGCATGATATTGGAAAAATTGTATTAGATATTGCATTTCCAAAATATATTACTAGTTTGGTTGAAAAATCAAAGTCTAATAAGGTGTGTTTTTACACTTTGGAAAAGAAGTTAGGTGAAGAGACTCATGGTGAACTTGGGGCGTTTTTAATTGAGCAATGGAAGCTTCCAGAACTGTTTCAAATAGTTTCTCTTTACCATGATGAACCAGAAAATAACGATCAAGAAGCTTTTGATACGATTTTATACATTGTACATCTTGCAAATTATTTTTCGAATTTGATGTACAATGGATATTCTGGTTCATATTGTGAACCTACATTATCTGCCAAAACATTTAAAGTTTTAGGTATAAAACCGTCGGATTTGATTGATATCTCAATTAAAATAAGAAACGCTTTGGCAAAAGCGAAAGCTCTTTTAGAAGGAGGAGAAGAAAATGAATCCTGAGTATAGAAATATGAAAATAGAAAATCGTATAAGAGAACTTATTTCTGAAGGGTTACGAAAAATTAAGGTTCCGGAGTTTGATGCAATAAGAAGTTACATAGTAATTTCAAGGGTTATTATTTCAAAAGATAAAAAATATGCAGATGTTTATGTAAGTTATATTGGTAGTGCGGAAGATAGAAAAAAGGCAGTTGAGCTTTTGGTAAAATATAAAGGTTTCTTTAGAAAATATATTGCAAAAAATCTAAGAATCTATACTACACCAGAGCTTAGATTCAAAGAAGATATAGGGATAGAAGAAAGTGTAAAAATAAATAAACTTTTAGATGAAATTTCATCTAAAAATAATGAAAATACTTCCGATAATTAATATAGGTAGCTTTTTTTAGGAGGGATAACCATGGATGGTGTTAAAGGGGTGAGTAATGGCAAAATAGAAATTTTTGAAAATAACCTAAAAAATCCAAATTTAGATCAAAAAAAAGCGATAGATCAACAAAATAGAAATGTTGATTTGAATGCCGTTGCGAAAGAGTTTAAAGAAAATTTGGAAAAATTAAAGAAAATTTTTAGAGGTGAAGCGGAATTTAATATTGACAAGGATACAGGGATGATAGTTGTGAAAATAAAAGATAAGGATACGGGGGAAATTATTAGACAAATTCCTCCAGAGGTTGCTTTGAGACTTGCAAAGAATCTTGAAGAATTGATTGGTGTTATATTTGATGAAAGAGCTTAAGGAGGTAATATTATGGATTATAGTTCTATTGCTCAGAATATTAACTATAGATATACCTCCAATGCTCCAATGTTTCAATTTGGTGGTTTATCTTCTGGGTTAGATACAGCTTCTATAATTGATAAAATAATGGAAGTAGAATCCCGGCCTTTAAATAGGCTTAATGAAAAATTTAAGGTTTTAGATTATCAACAGAAAGCATATAATAATGTTTCTGATAAATTGCGAGATTTTATGAATTATTTAACAGATTTTAAGTTACAATCTAATCTAATTCCAAAGAGTGCAACGGTTTCTGATGCAACGGTTTTAGCAGCTGATGCTAGCGCTACTGTTTTGGATGGTAATTATTCTATTTCTATTGATAAATTGGCTTCAAGAAGCATTTATAATGGTGGAAAAGTTGGTGTTGATATAACTTCCACAGATACGTATTCTAGTTTAAACCATAAATATGTACCACAAGATTCGACATTAGTTTTAACTGTTAATAATACAGATGTAAATATTAGTATATCTTCAACGGATACGATCAATGATATTGTAAATAAAATTTCAAATGCTTTTACAACTGCGGGTGCTTCTGCAACCGTTGCTTTTAATGATGTAGAAAATAAATTAGTGATACAATCTTCTGATATTTTTTCAATTTCACAATCAAGTGGTAACTTTTTAAATGTTTTTAAATTAGATGATGCAAATTTGATAAACAATTCGGGAACTTATACGTTGCAAAGTTCGGGAGATATTGGTACATATTCAACAAGTAAAACTTTAGCAGATTTAGGAATATCGGGAAGTGGAACTTTTACAATAAATGATGTTTCAATCTCTTATTCAGATACTGACACAATTTTTGATCTAATTTCAAGAATTAACAATAATGTTAGTGATGTTACAGCATCGTATGATGAGAATAATAACAAAATAGTTATAACAGCAAATGAAATGGGTGATGTTATTATAAATATATCTGGAGCACCTTCTGGGCTTGGGCTTGATACTGGGACATTTACATTGGGAGATATAGCCCATGCAACATTAACAACTGATTCTGGTCTAACTTATGACCTTTATTCTGATAATAATACATTTACTTACAATGGTTTAGAATTTACTGCATACAATTTAGGAAATGTAACTATAAGTGTTAATACTGATACAGATGCTATAGTGGAAAAAGTTAAAGAATTTGTCGATAAATGGAATGAAATGACTGATTATCTATACACTAAATTAACTGAAGATAAGGTTAAAGGTAAAGATGAAAGTGAAATGTCTGAAGAAGAAAAGATACAAGGTTACTTAAAAAATGATCAATATTTAAGAAGAATTTTTGACAAAATGAGAGGATTTTTATATGATTCGTACAATGGTAATTATTTATGGGAACTTGGAATAACTTCAGGAGATAGCGGTATAGGTTTTGAAAATACGATGAAAGGTCATATTGAATTAGATGAAGATAAATTAAAAGAGTATATTTCGAAAAATGGTGTAGATTCTGTTTGGAAATTTTTTGGAGGTTCTGAAACAAGTTTTGCAAGTCAAGTGAAAGATTATCTTTATGATTTAACAAAATTCAATGGAGAAATAGATCAAGTTGCAGGAGTAAGTGGAAGGTTAGGGAGAGAAAAGAGAGTCCTTGCAAAAGAAATGGCAAATTGGATTGAAATTTTGCAGAAAAAAGAACAAGATTTGTGGGCGAAATTCTCTGCAATGGAAGAAGCACTTGCAAAATTAAATTCTCAAGGTATGTATATTGCACAGGCACTTTCAAAAAGATGAAAAAGCAGATGAGATAGACTTGCTTTCGAAAATATGATAAACAAAAAAAATATGATAAACAAAAAATTAATTTATTAATTTTTGAATGACATGGCTTCAGTATACCACTGAAGCCATGTTTTTAGTCTTTGAGGATAGAATCGTTAAAATACGAACTCTTTTTATATTTGTAAAAATTCATTTCAAAGTTATGAGCCTCAAATAATTGTATTTTATCTATATCATTGAACATATCTGATACGTATGATTTGATTTTCAAAAAATATCTCCAACTATTTTCGAGTAATAATCTTGCAAGTGCTATTTTTATTTTTTCTCTGCCAGAAATATTGCTTTTATTGCTTCCAAGAACTATGTCAAGTTTTTTTATTTTGTATAAACTTTTTCAAACCTGCCAAATCTTTTCTTTGTATTGTGATATATACTTTAAAACAAGTCTTATAAAAGTTGTTTTTCCTTCTTCACTTGAACATACAATAGCCACTTTATCATCATGTGTTATTTCAAAATTAAGATGTCTAATATTTTTCTTTTTTAAATGAAACAATACTTAGTATAATTTTTTGTGCTTCCATATGTCAGGTGACTAGTATAATTATCAACATTTAAAGTTTCAAAGCCAAGTTTTTAATAAATTTTAAATGATTTATAAAGTGCTCTAATTGGACCTTAAACTAACTCTACTTAGATTAATACATAAGAAAAGAAACAATGATTTGTTTTAAATTTTAAAATAAAGTCTAATAACTTATTCTTTTAGTTTAGGAAGAGATAAAATTTTTGCTATTTATTTACCAAAAAAAAGCACCCCCTCGTTGGTTTTGTTTACCACCTAGGGGGTGTTTTTTATTGTTTCATTTTTGGATTTACCGCAAGTTGAAGACCTTTTTTATAATTTTAATAATTTACATTTTCAAGTTTTTTGTAACCTTTGAGGTTTTCGTGATCTATAAATACTTCTATTGTATGCGTTGCATTTGGAGAATCACTTTCGAATGCAATTATCCAGCTTGAAGAAATGTATTCTAAAAGACCTATATTTGTCAAATCAACATTGCCAGATGAATCGGTATAGTTTACAATTCCTCCTGTTTTTTCTATGATTTCCCTTGGATCTTCAGGATTGCTAAAATCAGTATCGGTAATATTATAATAATATGTTGGCACAAAAGCACCGTGTACTGTTACGTATCCTGTTATAGCATCGATTACTTCGCTTTTATTGTATAAAGTTTCACCTTCGGCATCTCCAGGATATGATTCTGATTTATAATGTGCAGATGCATCTGTAATGAGTATTATAATTTTTTGAGAAGAAGTTCTCCAAGATGCGTTATTAAATGCATACATGATACCTGCGTATGGATTTTCAGGGAAATCTCCTCCACCGTATGCAGATAAACTAGAAACAAAATTTTTAGCGCTACTTGCATCTGAAAGATCCAACCAGGCGGGTGATACCGTTATATTTTTAGAAGGTGCAGCATCATCAAATGGAACAATTCCTATTCTTGCATCTAAGCCACTTGCTTCTAGAGTGATAATCAAATTTTGAATGCTGTTTTTAACCCCTTCAATTGCGTTATACATGCTTCCTGTTGTGTCTAATACAATCATTATATCAATTTGTGTTCTTTTTTCAGATTCTTTAAATAAAAGAAATCCTTGAGCTTTATTGTCTTCGAAGACTTTTATTTCGCTATCAGAAAGATTTGAAATATCGGGAACACTTAATTTTAACCTTACATAATCTGGAACGGAAAGTGGTACTAAAAACGGTGTTTTGTCAGTTGTAAGGTATAACGTAAGATCAGTGTACAAACTTGTTGAAGGTTTAAGCACTCCTTCTGGATCTTTCGGAATTAATTTGGGCAACGTTGGAATGTTAACACATCCAAATATGAATATTAAGATTATAAATGATAAAAGTATAATTTTTTTCATAATTATCCCTCCTTTAGAATGTAAGACCTATACCAAGATTTAGGGTATAGATTCCGGTGCTTAAAAATTGAAGATTAAATGTAGTAATTGCTTCGAGTGATAGCGTTATTGGTGCTCCAGTTTTTAATCCCAATTTTCCATGGAATATTTCTTGCGAATAAAGTCCAATTTCTGTGTTTTGTAGATTTACAATAAGAATTGGTGCAACTCCAACGTAAATAGAAGTGCTAGAGATTTTTAGATTAAAAAGCAAGTATGGATCAAATTCAACTAATTTTATTTCTGAGAAATTGGTGTTTTCTAAATCCAAATTAGTTCCTGAGAGTGGATAGTAAATGTTTAAGGAAAAACCTATAATGCTTGAGTAAGTGCCTAATTCTGCTCCTAAAACAAATCGGTTTTTTCCACTCATTTCTTTTCCAATGCTTGCTCCTAAAAACATGGAAAAATAAATACTCGAAAACAAGAAAAGAAGTATCAATAATGTTATTCTTTTCATTTTAATCACCTCCTAAATATATCATATCACTTTACTATATAAAAATAATATAACATTAATTGGTTATATTAAGTTATTTGATGTAATAATACTATGTTAAATTAATAATTCTTTGTTTTTCGAAGTATAGTATTAATTTTTGGACATTTGTGTTAGAATAATATTAGAAAAAATTTGGAGGGGAATAATATGAAGAGTATTTTGGACTTTAAGTATGATAAATTGGTTGGAGAATTTAAAAAGATAAATTTAGAAAGATATAGGGTGGATCAAGTTTTGGATTGGATTTATAAGAAAAAAATTTTTGATTTTAACGATATGACAAATCTTTCTAAGGAACACCGAAGGATACTTTCAGAAAGATTTACAATAGATATTCCAGAACTATTAGATATGCAGGTTTCTAAAATTGATAAAACTACAAAGTTTCTGTGGAAATTAAAAGATGGTAACACAATTGAGTCTGTTGCGTTATTTCATTCAGGTAGGGTTACTTCTTGTATATCTACGCAAGTAGGATGTCCGGTAAAATGTAGTTTTTGTGCAACGGGACAAAGTGGTTTTGTGAGAAATTTAACTGTTGGTGAAATTGTAGGTCAAATTTTGGCTATTGAATTGAATAGAAAAGTTAAAGTGGGAAATGTAGTTTATATGGGAATGGGTGAACCACTATTAAATTTTGGAAATGTGCTGGATAGTATTAAAATATTAAATCACAAAAAGATGTTGAATATAGGGATTAGAAGAATTACTATTTCTACCGTTGGAATTCCAGAAAAAATCGTAGAACTTGCAAAATCAGGTTTAGACGTGAAATTGGCATTATCTTTACATGCACCCACAGATTTTAAAAGAGATCAGATAATTCCGTTAAATAAAAAATACAGTGTTGAAGAGTTAATATATGCATTAAAAAAGTATCAAGAAATCACAGGTAATAGAATTACAATTGAGTATATTTTAATAAGAGAGTTTAATGATTATCCAGATGATGCTGTTAAATTAGCAGAATTATTAAGAAGATTGAGTGTATTTGTCAATCTCATTCCGGTTAATCCAGTAAATCCTGAATTTCATAGGCCAAGCAAATGGGCAATTGAGAGGTTTAAAGAGGTATTAGAGAAAAATGGTATAGAGTGTGAAATTAGGCAAGAAAAAGGTACAGATATAGATGCTGCTTGTGGACAATTAAGAAGGAGGAATATAAAATAAGGTTTTTAAAATCTTTGATAATATTTTTATTTGGAATCTATTTTGGGGCGTTGGCATTTATAGGTATAAATTATTATTTCCAAAGAACAAATTTCTTGACGTTTTCAATTGATGAGTTGAATGGTAAAAAAATTGAAGATATAGAAAAAGATCTAAGTAGTTCTGGATTTAAGGTGGAGTTTTTTAACAAAGGACAAATTGTTGATATTATTCCAAAGTTTAGTGTGTTAAAAAAGGGAAGAACTATAAAAATAATATTGAGAGATGAAAAATTTAAATTACCTAATTTGTATGGTGTTTTTTATCTTGAAGGTATAAGCTTTTTGAAAAAACGTGGAGTTGATGTTGAAATAGTAAAAATAAAATTTCCTGGCCCAGATGGAAGGATATTGGCATCTTACCCAAGTTTTGGAAGTGAGATTTCTGAGAATTCCAAAATAAGATTATTAGTTGATTTTGGTGAAACAGGAGGTATGGAATGAGAAAAAAAGGTTTGGTATTAAAATTTATGTCAAATATGGCGTTGGTTGAAGATATAGAAACAGGGAAAGTATTTATTTGTAAGCTTAGGGGAAAATTTAAGGAACAAGGAATTAGGCCGATAGTTGGTGATTTTGTAGAATATCGCCATATAGTAGGTAATGAAGGGATTGTAGAAAACATTTTAAATAGGAAGAACGAATTAAAACGTCCGAGGGTTGCAAATATTGATCAAGTAGTGATTGTTACTTCTTTAAAAAGACCTGAAGTGCCTCTAAAAATATTGGATAGGTACTTAGTTTTGGTAGAAAATGTAAAAATACCCGCTGTCATTGTTTTAAATAAATGTGATTTGTTAAGTAGAGAGGAAATTGATGTGTTTTTAAGTATTTATAGTAAAATGTATCCTGTTTTTTTGGTGAGTGCTAAAAATAGAATGGGAATTGATAAGCTTGTAGAAGTCTTTAAAGATAAAGTGTCTACTATGGCAGGTATGTCTGGGGTAGGAAAGAGTAGTATATTAAACGCTATTAATCCTGGTTTATCGTTAAAAGTAGGTGAAATTTCAAAAAAGTTAGATAGAGGTAAACATACAACTACTGTTATTGAATTGTTGAAATTTGATTTTGGTGGATGGATTGCCGATACACCTGGATTTGCCAGTTTAGATATTAGTGAAGTTGAAAGTGAAGAACTTAAAAATTATTTCCCGGAATTTAGTAATTTTTTATGTTTGTATCCTGATTGTAATCATATACACGAACCAGAATGTGGAATCAAAAGAGCAGTTGAAGATGGATTAATTGCAAAGTCACGATATGAAAGTTATTTTGAAATGTTTCATGAGCTTTTGGAGGGAAATTAAATGTTTTTACCCACTACAAAATATGATATGGAAAAATTAGGGTGGAAATATTTAGATATAATATTAATTACGGGGGATGCCTATATTGATCATCCCTCAATAGGTGTTTCTTTGTTGGGGCGTTATCTTGTTTCAAAGGGATTTAAAGTAGGGATTATTGGGCAACCTGACGTAAAGGATGATAGAGATGTGACGAGGTTGGGAAGACCTCGTTTATTTTTTGGGATAACCGGTGGAAATGTTGATTCAATGGTTGCAAATTATACGGCATCTATGAAGAAAAGAAAAAAAGATGATTATACTCCAGAAAAACTTGGCAATAAAAGACCAGATAGGGCGGTAATAGTGTATTCAAATTTAGTTAGAAGGTTTTTTAAGGGCATGCCAATTGTAATCGGTGGTATTGAAGCAAGTTTAAGAAGATTTGCACATTATGACTGGTGGTCTGATAAACTTAGAAAATCTATATTGTTAGATGCAAAAGCGGATCTTTTGGTATACGGAATGGGCGAAAAGGCGATTTTGGAGATTGCAAAGTGTTTGCAAAAATATGGGGATACAAGTAAATGTAACGATATCAGGGGGGTAGTTTGGTGGACGTCAAAAAGGGTTGAAAAAGCAATTGAAATTTCCTCTTATGAGGAAATATTGAATGATAAATTGAAATATAATGAGGCATTTAAAAAGATTAGTTTTTTAACTGATCCAAATAGGGATATTTTAATTGTTCAAAAGCAAGACAATAGATATGTTGTGCAAAATCCACCTCAGTTTCCTTTAGATAGAAATGAATTTGATAATTTGTATTTGTTACCTTTTGAAAGGGAAGTTCATCCTTTTTATTTAAAGAATGGGAAGGTCAAAGCTATTGAAACAGTTAGATTTTCCATTACTACTGTTAGAGGTTGTTATGGTATGTGTGCATTTTGCGCACTAACCCAGCATCAAACAACGCATGTTATTTCTAGAAGTAAAGAGTCAATTTTGGAAGAGGTGAAGATTTTAAGAAAAATGAAAAATTTTAGGGGAACAATTTTTGATGTTGGTGGTCCTACAGCAAATATGTATGGAGCTCAGTGTAATATTCGTGCTTTAAAAGGACAGTGTAATAGATTTTGTCTTTTTAAGGAACCTTGTAAAAACTCATTAGTTGATCATAGTAAATTGTTGGATTTGTTATATACTATAAAAGAGGTAGATGGAGTGAAAAATGTTTTTATTTCATCTGGAATAAGACATGATTTGGTTTTGGAAGATAAAAAATACGGTGAAATTTTTATTAGAGAGCTTCCAAAATTCACCCCCGGGCAATTGAAGCTGGCACCGGAACACTCTCATGAAAATGTTTTAAAGATTATGAGAAAACCGAATATTAATAAGTTTTTGGAATTTAAAAGGAAATATGAAAGTAACTCCAAGAAAAAATATGTAGTTGCTTATTTTATTGTTGGTCATCCTGGAGAATCTTTTAAAGAAAATAGTCATTTGAAAAGATTTATTAGAGAAAAATTGGGATATAGACCTCAGCAAATTCAAATCTTTACACCTACACCTGGTACCTTAAGCACGGCTATATATTTTACTGGTGTTGATCCGTATACAAATGAAAAAATATTTGTTGAAAGGAAATTGAGTAAACGTAATCAGATGAAGAAAAATATTATTCACATGTGATATAATCTTTTATGGAGGTGGGTTATAGAATGGAAGATCCTTTAAGTTATTTTTGGTCATTTATATTTTTGATATTTTTGTTGTATTTGTCGTCTGTTTTTTCCGCTTCAGAAACAGCTTTAACATCTGTAAGTAGATTGAAATTAAGGGAGTCTTTGAGAAAAGGTGATATGAAAGAGGAAGAAAATGAATTACATCTTTTTAATAAGTTACTTACCGTTATTTTGATTATGAATAATTTGGTAAATATTTTGGCTTCATCCGTTGCAACTTTGTTGGTTGTTGGTCTATTTGAAAATATACTTCCGAGTAGTGTTTCTGCGCTTTTAAGTACTTTAGTCTTAACCTTTTTTATACTTATCTTTGGTGAAATTACTCCTAAGATATACGCACGACAAAACAATGAGAAAATTTTTAATAAGATGATTAAAGTGCTTTTATTCCTTTCAAAAGTTTTTTCTCCTATAATTAAAATGTTAGTGGGAATTTCAAATTTTGTTATAAAGTTAATTGGTGGAAAATTGGTAGAAGAAGCGCCATTTATTACAACTGAAGATATTTTAATGTATGTGGAAGTTGGAATGGAAGAAGGAACTTTACGCCATGAGGAAAGTTTTATGTTAAAAAGGACTTTGGAAATGGAAGAGTCAATGGTTAAAGAAATTATGATTCCCCGAGTGGATATCATAGCAATTGAGGAATCTGAGACATTGGATAAAGTAATGGAGATTATAAAGGAAGAAGAATATTCAAGAATTCCTGTTTATAAAGAAACTATAGATAATATTGTGGGAATTTGTTATGCAAAGGATGTTCTTGTTTTTATTAGTGAGAGAGGAACGGATGTTTCAACCAAAGTAAAAGTAAAAGAACTTATGAGGGAACCTTTGTTTGTTCCAGAAACAATGAAAGTTTCTGAACTTTTGAAAATTTTTAAGGAACAAAAAATACATATGGCAATAGTGGTAGATGAGTATGGAGGAACAGCAGGTCTTGTAACGATGGAAGATATATTGGAAGAAATTTTTGGTGAAATAATGGATGAATATGATCAAAATGAAAATATTGGTATAAAAAGGCTTGAAAATGGGGCATATATAGTTGATGCGACAGTGCCAATAAATGATTTGGAAAGGGAATTGGGTGTTGACTTTCCTGAAACGGATTACGAAACACTGGCCGGTTATATATTAGAGCATCTTCAAAGAATTCCAAAGGTTGGTGAAGAAATTCTTATCGATGGTTTTTCGTTTAAGATTATTGCAGCATCTAAGAACCGAATTGAAAAAGTTTTAGTAAAGGTGGTGGAAAAAAATGAGTAATAAGTTAATTGCATTGGCAAAAGATGCAATGAAAAGAGCTTATGCACCTTATTCCAGTTTTAAGGTAGGAGCGGCACTGTTGACAAAAACTGGTAAAGTCTTTACGGGTTCAAATGTGGAAAACGCTTCTTATGGATTAACGTGTTGCGCTGAGCGTATAGCCATTTTTAAAGCTGTAAGTGAAGGTGAAAAAGAATTTGATACATTAGTTGTAGTTGGAGATACAGAAGATCCAATATCACCATGTGGTGCTTGTAGACAGGTTATGGCTGAATTTGGAGACTTCAAAGTTATTTTAGTTGGAAAAAATGGTGCAGTAAAGGAAACAACTGTGGGGGAATTGTTGCCCGATTATTTTAAAAAGGAGCATTTGAACAAATGAACAGGGCACAGATTGTCTCCGTGCATTTACATGATTATTTGTATTTTAGAGATATTGATATATTTTTTGATTCAGGACTGAATGTTATAACTGGGGAGACTGGTGTTGGAAAAAGTTTAATATTAGATGTATTTGGGATTTTGTTGGGGATTGCTAATGGAAGAGTGGATAGTTATAACGCAGAGATGGTAATGGATATTCCTGTAGATTATCCTGAATATGACGTTTTTTCCGGAGAGAATGTTTTTTCTATAACAAAGAAAGGGAATAGAACTGTTTTTAAAATTAATGGGAAAGTTTTTCCAAAAAAGATTGTAAGTAAATTACTCTCGGAATTTATAACTTTGCACAGACAAAATTCACATATAAAGATTTTAGAACCAAATTTTATTTTAAATTTTCTAGATGAAACTTCAAATAATTTTGAAGATTTGAAGAAATATAGAGAGTATTTTGAAAGATATAAAAAAATTCGAAAATTATTAACCGAAGAATCGTTAAGTGATTTAAGGGAAAACTTGGCGGAATTAGAAGAAAAAATAATTGAAATTGAAAAGATTAGTCCCTCAATAGAAGAAGAAGAGAAGTTGAAGAGAGAATATGATATTGCTTTGAAAGCACAAGAAACTATTGAAAAGTATAATTATATATTAAATTCAAGTGAGGAAATTACGGAAAAGCTCTGGGAAATAAAAAAGATGTTGAATGAAAAACATGAAGAATCTTTGAATACCGCGTTAGATATAATAGAAACTTTAAAGTTGGATTTGCAGAAAGAAATTGATGAAATAGAAAGCTACGATATAAAGGAACTGGAAGAAAGAATATGGGATTATAACCTTTTAAAGAGAAAGTATGGACCTACAATAGAAGATGTAATAGATAATTATGAGAACTTTATAAAAGATTCTAAAAAATTAAAAGAAAGAATTAAAATTTTAGAAAATTCAAATAATGAACTTGAGCAAGTTTTAAATAAAATGAGGAAATATGCAAGTTTGTTGTCGGAAAGTAGAAAAAATGCTGCAAAGAAAGTTTTGGAAAGGTTTTATAGACATTCAAGAGATTTGAATTTGTCTTTTGAATTGAAATTTCAATTTGAAAATGTGGATTTTAATTATTTTGGAATGGATAAAGTAGAATTACTCGGTAGTGCAATAAAGGGAGAAAAATTAAAACCGGTAAAGAATATAGCATCGGGTGGAGAGTTGTCAAGACTTATGCTTGCTTTGGAACTTTCCGTTGTTTCAGATGGGATTTTGATTTTTGACGAAATTGATGCGGGAATTAGTGGTATTACTGGGAATAAACTTGCAGAAAAGTTGAAAGAAGTTTCTAAAAATTATCAAGTAATTGTAGTGACGCACTTACCACAAGTTGCAATTAAGGCTGATAAACACTTTGTTGTGAATAAAACAGATAACGGAGGGAAAGTTTGTGAATTGGATGAAGAAAAAAGAGCGCAAGAGATAAAAAGAATGTTAGGTTCCGATGCTGTTTTAAAGTTTATTGAGGAGTGATGTTCGTGAAGAAAGTATTTATTTTATTTTTTCTACTTTTATTGTTTTTTGGGTGTAATAATACCGATGAAAATTGTATTCTTATTGGAAAAAATAAAATTTGTCTACAACCTAATGATGAAATTATCAGTATAAATACGGGATATTATAATGTTTTACTTAAGAATGGTGACTTGTTATATTTTGAAGGAATTTCTCAAACTGGTGGGATTGATTTGGAAAAAGCATTAATTTTGGCTAGAATAGATGCAGCTTTAAAAATGAAAGATTTTTTAGGAATAGATATTAAGTCGGAAAACGGAGAAATCACCTTAAATTACGGTGATATAAAGCATCTATCGTATGACTTGATCTATCTTTTGAATAGATCTTTGGAATATATTGTTTTTAGAAGAAATCGCGGAAATTTTTATGAAATACATACAATTTTATTTTTTATTCCATCTTTAAAGAGATTTGTCCCTATATATGAGGATGATTTTTCAAGAAAGATTTGGAAATTAAGTAATCATTTTTAGAAAGTCTTCTTCCGATAGAATTTTTACACCTAATTGTTGTGCTTTTTTTAACTTTGAGCCTGGATTTTCACCAACTATTAGGTAGTTTGTTTTGGTACTTACGGAATTTGATACTTTGCCACCGTTTAATTCTATTAGTTCTATAGCTTTATCTCTTGAGAGAGAGTTTAATTTACCTGTAATTACAAATGTTAGTCCTTTTAATATATCCGATTTTTTCATTTCCTTTTTTTCAAGATTTACTCCAGCCTTTTTCAATTTTTCAATAATTTCTTTTGTTTTTTCGTTTTTGAAATAATTTATTATACTTTTGGCAATTTCAGGACCTATATTTTCAATTTCAACTAGCTCTTCATAGGAAGCATTGGATAGGTTTTCTAAGCTTTTAAATCTTTTTGCTAGTATTTTTGCAGTTTTTTCACCAACTAATGGTATGCCAAGACCAATAATGACTCTGTTTAGTGGAGTATGTTTTGCTTTATTTATTTGTTCTAGAATTTTTGCGATGGATTTTTGACCTAATCCGCTTATTTGTGCTAGCTCAAAGGGAGTTAGGTAAAATATATCGGCTACATCATCTACCAATTTTGCGTCAACTATTTTATCGATAATTTTTTCACCGATACCAGAAATATCAAAAGCAGATTTAGATACAAATATTTCTAAATGTCTTTTAAGTTTCTGAGGACAATGCGGATTGAGACATCTAATGGCGGTTTCATCATCAGATAATTTTCCAATTTCGCCATTGCAAATGGGACATTTTTTTGGAATTTCAATATCTTTTTCGGAACCTGTTCTTTTTTCTTTGATTATGTTTACAACTTGTGGAATTATACCTCCCGCTTTTTCAACGAGGACGTGATCACCGATTTTAATGTCTTTTTCTTTTATGTAATCAAAGTTATGTAATGATGCACGTTTTACGATACTGCCATCTAAATCTATTGGTTCAAAGATTGCAACAGGAGTAATAACTCCGCTTCTTCCAACGTTTAATTCTACGTCTAATATTTTTGTTTCTTTTTGAATAGCAGGGAATTTAAAAGCAATAGCCCATCTTGGTGATTTTGTGGTTTCTCCCAAAATTTTTTGATACTCAAAGTTATTAACCTTTATTACCAATCCATCGATCCAATAATCTAATTTTTTCCTACCATCGGTCCATTTTTTCCAAAAATTTACAACACATTCTATATCTTGGCACAGTTTTGAGTGCGGATTAACTTTAAACCCTATTTCTTTCAAGAAGTTTAAAGCTTCCCATTGAGTAGTTAATCCGTATTTTTCAGGATTTACTATATGATAAATAAATGAATCAAGGTTTCTTCTTGCAACAATTGAAGAATTCAATTGGCGAATTGTCCCAGCTGCTGCATTACGTGGATTTGCAAAAGGTTGTAAGCCTTCTTTTTCGGCTAATTTGTTGTATTTTTCAAATTCTTTAATAGGCATATAAATCTCGCCTCGAACTTCTATATCAATATTTTTGAATAATCGCAAAGGTATTGATTTTATTTTTTTTACATTTTCTGAAATGTCATCGCCAATTATTCCATTGCCACGACTGATTGCAGTTTTAAAATATCCATTTTCATACCTTATTGCAACGGAGATACCATCTATTTTTAATTCACATACATATTGTACTATGTTTGTCTTTAACATTTTTTTTATTCTATTATCAAATTCTCTCATTTCTAGTTCGTTGTATGTATTGTCTAAACTTAGCATGGGAATTGAATGTTCCACTTTTTTAAATCCTTGAATTAATCCCCCTCCCACTTTTTGTGTTGGAGAATTTAATGAATAGTATTCAGGATATTTTTTTTCCAGATCTATTAATTTTTTTAAAAGTTTATCGTATTCTTCATCACTTATTACCGGATCAGCCAAAACATAATATCTGTAATTATGATATTCAATTTCTTTCCGTAATTTTTCAATTTCATCTTTGATTTTATCCATATTACTTTCCTCCAAATTATTTTTGTAAATTTGCAAAAAATTTGATTGTATGATAAAATATTTTTTGGTAATTAATATATTTTTTTGGGGGAGGTATAAATATGATAAACTTTCTTGCTATTTTAGGTGTTATATTTTTAATAATTTTAGGGATTTTATTTTTTCCGTTTTTATCCCCTATTTTATCTATAGTTCTTGGAGTTCTTTTAATTGTTTTGATTTTTATTGGATTAGTAACAATAGTACTTCCAGTAGTTCTTGTCTTAATAGCAATCGCTCTTATTGTAAAAGGTGTCAGATATTTAACAAACAAAAGGTGAGGCTTATGCCTCACTTATTTCAAAATCAATCTGCATTCTAGTTTTGTTAGCATTTACAACTTTTGCCCTTAATTTATCTCCTATTTTGTACACTTTTCCTGTATGTTGACCAATTAAGATACTTTTTTCGGGATCATATAAGAAATAATCATCCAGTGTAGAAACATGAATTAATCCTGATATGTTTTTATCTATTATTTCTACGAACATTCCAAATTTTGTGACGGAAGTTACAACTACATCGAAAACTTCACCAATGTGATTTGATATATAGTCAATTTTTTTCAAGGCAATATAATCCCACTCAGCTTCATCTGCTATTCTCTCTCTTTTACTTGAATGTATGGCAACTTTTGATAGCTTCTCATTTAATTTTTTGAGTTGCTTTTTTGATATTTTTTTGTTGTCAGTTAAGAATTTTTTAATAAGTCTGTGGACAATAAGATCTGGATATCTCCTTATCGGAGAGGTAAAATGTGTGTATGCATATGAGGCAAGTCCAAAATGTCCAATGTTTGTAGCTGAATAGATTGCACGTTTCATTGAACGGACAAGGAGTTTTTCTATACTCCCCCTTAATGGATGTCCTTCGGTTTTTTCGAGTAATGTTTGTAATACTTTGGGTTGTATCTTTTTTGGAACTTTAAATTCTATCCCTAAAGCTGCTAAATAATTTTTTAATTGGATAATTGTATCTGGATCAGGTTGTTCATGTACTCTATATACAAATGGCAAATCAAGATGATGAAAAATTTCTGCGATGGTTTCATTTGCTTTTATCATAAATTCTTCTATGATAACTTCTGCTTCTCCCCTTTTCCTTGGGATAATATCGACTGCGTGCCCTTTTTCATCTAGAATAATCTTAACTTCTCCACCTTCTATGTCTAAAATTGCCCCTCTTTCTTTTCGAGCTTTTCTTAAAATATCTTTTAATTCTTTCATTAGCAATAATTCTTTTCTTAAGTCTCCAATTTTTTTTATTGCTTCTTCTTTTCCTTCGAAAAGAGCGTTTACATCGTCGTATACAAGTCTTCTATTGCTTCTTATTACTCCTTTTGTAACTTCAAAATCAACTACTTTACCATCTTTGTTGATTTCCATTGTTAACGACATTACCAAACGATCTTCGCCTTGGACCAAACTACAAATTCCATGTGATAATTTAAAAGGTAACATTGGAATGACTCTATCTATTAAATAAATACTTGTTCCGCGTTTAAACGCTTCTTTGTCTAGAAAGCTATCTTCTTTTACATAGTGTGAAACATCTGCAATATGTACTCCAAGTAGGTAGTTTCCATTTTTTAATTTTTTTACACTTACAGCATCATCAAAATCCTTTGCATCTGGTCCATCAATTGTTACTACTAATTCATTTCTAAAATCTTTTCTATTTTTAATGTCTCTTGAAAAGACTTTATCAGGAATTTTTGATGCTTCTTGCATAACTTCGTTTGGAAAAGATATATTTATGTCATGTTTTACGATTACAGTTGGAAAATCAGTTGCAGGATCATCGGCATAACCTAATACTTCTACAATTTTTGCAACGGGATTTTTCGTAGGGGTAGGATATTTTAAAATCTTCCCTACTACTTTTTGACCAGGTTTTGCATTATTAAAAAATTCTATGGGGATATAAAAATCATATTGAATTTTTGGATCATCTGGGATTAAAAATGCAGCTCTTCCAATAGGTTGAAATGTTCCCACTACCTTTTTTAACCCGTGATCAATTATTTTTATTACTCTTCCTTCAGGTATGTCATACCATTTTCCCTCTATTTCTACTATTACCTTGTCTTTATGTATAGCTCTCCCTGCTTTTTCGGCGGGAATAGCAATTTCTTCTCCGGATTCTGTCCAAACAAATGCCATTGTACCATTTCTTGTGAATTCTATAGTACCAATGACCATATTTTTGCTTATTGGTTTGTATCTTCCTTTACTGTCTTTGAATAATTTTCCTTCGTATAAAAGATCATTTAGTATTTTTCTTAGTTCTTTTTTTTCTGTTTTATTTTTTAAGCCTAGTGCTTTATATAATTCTTTTTGAAGCATAGGTTTATAATTTTTTGAATTTATAAAATTTAATACTTTTCTTTTGGTAATCATTTCTTCACTCCTTTATCTTTCTAATGATTGAAACATAAAATGGTGTTAGAGTTTCATCTGGATAAAATAGCGCTCCATAGCCATCCCATATATATTTTATACCAAATTGTTCTAATTGGTTTCTTATATCCAAAAATTCACCGAGAGATTTTAGTTGATTTACAGTATTTTTGTTTTCCTCGATAGTTACTGTACATGTAGAATAAACCATTAATCCATGTTTTTTTAGATTTTTCCATAAATTTGATATGATCTTTTGTTGAATTTTGGAAAGTTTCTGGAAATTTTCCTTAGATTGTCTTCTTAAAACCTCTGGATTTCTTCTTGCTGTTCCTAGACTGCTGCAGGGTACATCAACAAAGATTTTATCAAAAAAGTCATTTAATTTTATTTTTTGAGCATCGTAATTTAAGATTTTTTTTGGTTTTAAATTTAATCTTTTGAATTGTTCTTCTAGGATTTTTATCCTTTCTTTTTCGATATCGTTTACATATAAGTTTACATCTTGCAGTTCTAAAATATGTGTGGCTTTTCCACCTGGAGCAGCACATGCATCTAAAACATATTCATCTTTTTTGAAGTCTACAAGTAAAGGTATTATCTGTGATGATTCACTTTGATATGTAATTAGACCTTTTTTGTATTCTTCAAATTCCCATGGATTTTTTTCAATTTTTTCAAAGACTATTCCTACAGGAGAATGGGAGGTAAATGATGAATTGCTTATTTTTATATTGTCTCTTTCTATCTTTTTAATATTTACCCTTGCAGTAGTTTTGAGGGGTTTTTGATTTAATTCTAACATTTTAATTATATAATCTATTGGCAAAAAGCTTTTCCAATATTCAACTAACCATTTTGGATGGGAGAATTTTAAGTGTATTTCTTTTGGTTCTATATATCCAATTTTTGATATTTTTCTTAAAACAGCATTGACAAGTCCTTTGAATGACTTTTTTTCAACCAAATCCACCATTTCATTTACAATTAAATAATTTGGTTTATTTGTGAATAATATTTGAAAAGTTCCCATTCTTAAGATAGTTCGAATTGACGGAGGTATCTCTTTGTTTTTCAAAAAAGAATTTATTATCCAATCTAGATAATCTTGATATCTTAAAACGCCAAATATCAAGTTTTTAAAAAAAGCTTTCTCCTCCACATAGGAGAAAGCACTATAAAATTCAGTGGAGAATATTCCCGACTTAAACTTTTTTCTTAATAGTCTGTATGCAATGATTAAATCACTTTTCAATCTCTGTTTCCTCCTAGAAATCCTGCAATTAGTAACATTCTTAGAAGTTGTAAAAATGCCATTAACGTACTTGCAACATAAGTCATAGCTGCTGCACCTAGTACACTTTTTACACCAGATAGTTCATTTTTTGGCATCATTAAGTTGCTTTCCAAAATCTTAACGGCCCTTCTGCTTGCGTCAAATTCTACAGGAAGAGTAATTAATGAGAATATAACCGCTAATGAGAATAAGAGAATTCCAATTCTTACCAATGCCATATTCATAAAGATAAATCCAAGTATAAATAAGATCCATGAAAGATTTGAAGAAAAGGATACAACTGGAGCAATACTATTTCTCAAAATTAATGGCACATATTTTCTTGCGTGTTGGATTGCATGACCAATTTCATGTGCAACTACTCCGAGTGCAGCTACAGAATTTGAATTGTATGTGGCATCGGATAGTCTAACAACTTTTTTTATTGGATCATAGTGATCTGTTAAATTTCCAGGAACTCTTTCTACTTTTACATTATAAATCCCTGAAGATTCCAACATAAATTTTGCAAGTTCAGCACCTGTCATATTTAGGCTAGATGGAATTCTAGAGTATTTTGAAAATCTTTCTTGAACGTACATTTGCGCAATAAGTGCCAAAAGGATACCAGGTATTAGAATTATAAAGGTTGGGTCAAAGAAAAACACCTTTTCACCTCCAATTTATTGTATAGCCCACTCCTCTAATAGTTTTTATTAAATCCGGTGATATTTTTTTTCTTAGATAGTTTATATATACTTCAACTATATTTTCAGAACCTTCATACGAAATTCCCCAAACTGCGTTTAAAATTTCTTCTTTTGAAACTGTCCTATTTGAATTTTTAACAAGATAAAAAAGTAAATCAAACTCTGTTTTAGAAAGATTTACAGGTTTTGATTTGTGTAATACTTCTCGTTTTTGTAAGTTTATTTTTAGTTCTCCTATTTTAATTTCTTTTTCAAAAGTTATTCCTTTTCTCCTTGCAAGTGCTTTGGTTCTTGCAAACAATTCTTCAAAATCGAAAGGTTTTACTACATAATCGTCTGCACCACTTTCAAATCCTTCTAATTTATCTTTTTTTTGAGAAAGAGCTGTTAGCATTATTATACCAGCTGTTGGATCCATTTTTCTTATTTTTTTGGCAACTTCTGTACCATCTATATCTGGCAGCATAACATCCAAAATTACGACATCAGGTTTGAATTTATCATACAAAAGTATGGCATCTTCACCAAATTCACAAGTTTTAACTGTACAATTTTCGTGTTTATATTCTAATTCTAATAATCTTCTTAATTTCTCATCATCTTCAACTATTAATATCTTCATTTTTTCTAAACACCTCGTATAATAATATTCCAGCACTTACAGATACATTTAAAGATTCTACTTTATTTTTCATGGGAATTGAAATCAAATCGTCGCATTTATTTTTTACATTTTCTCTAATGCCACTTCCTTCGTTTCCCAATACTAAAGCTACGGGTTTTTTTAGATCTACTTTATGATACGCTTTTCCTTCCATTGCAGCACCATATACCCATACACCTAACTTTTTTATTTTTTCTATAAATCTTGAAAGGTTTGTTACTTGAACTATATTTGTTTTAAATATTGTTCCTACAGAAACTTTCACAACAGCTGGTGTTACCTTTACTGAGTTGTTTTTTGGTATTACTATTGCATCAACACCAGTTGCAACAGAAGTCCTAATGATTGCACCAAAATTATGTGGATCTTGTATTTGATCTAGAATAACAATAAATGGGTTGGTTATTTCTTCGATTATTAATTCATCTTTATATTCAAACTTCCCAATGTCGATTACAACCCCTTGGTGTTTTTTTTCATTTGAAATCCTTTCTAGTATTTTATCATTAGCTATTGTATATGGCATGTTTCTTTGTTTGACACTTTCGATTAATTTTTCTAAATCTCTTGATTTTGAATTTGAAAAGTAAACCATTTTTACAGATACATCATTTTCCAATATTTCTTTTAGAACATTTCTACCATATACTTTCACTTTTTTGACTCCTTCCAATATTGTTCTAGTTCGTTAATTGATAGATCTTCCATTTTTCCTCCATCCTTTTCGATTAATTCTTCCATCTTTTTAAACCTATTTACAAATTTTTGTGTTGCGTTTCTTA
This sequence comes from Thermosipho affectus, assembly GCF_001990485.1. Lineage (NCBI taxonomy): Bacteria > Thermotogati > Thermotogota > Thermotogae > Thermotogales > Fervidobacteriaceae > Thermosipho > Thermosipho affectus. The sequence goes on from NZ_LBFC01000022.1 coordinate 238,084, forward strand.
ATGAGACTTCTGGATCAACTTTTAAAAATCTTGAAAGATTTACTATTGAAAATAATAAATCACCAAATTCTTCTTCTATTTCATTTGCGTTTTTGGAGTTTTTAAGTTCTTCAAGTTCTTCGTATACTTTTTCGTATACATCTTCTATGTTATCCCAGTCAAAACCAATGTTTGCAGCGTTTTCTTGTATTCTTCTTGCAAGCGAAAGGGCAGGAAGTGATTTGTTTACTTTTCCAATTTTTGAGAAGTGTTTTTCTCCCTTTTCAAGTGCTTTTATTTTTTCCCAGCGTTCATATGAAAAATCTTTTTCGTTTCCAAAGACATGTGGATGTCTTCTAATTAATTTGTTAATCAAAGTGTTGATTATATCTTCGATTGTAAACTCTTTTTTTTCTTTTCCAATTTGTGCATGAAAGATTACTTGTAAGAGAATATCCCCTAATTCCTCAACCATATTTTTGTAATTTTGATTTTTAACTTCTTTAACAAATTCATAGGTTTCTTCGATTAAATACGGAATTATCGATTCATGAGTCTGTTTTCTATCCCACGAACAACCATTTTCTCCCCTAAGGGTTTCCATAATTTGGAGTAATTCTTCAAACTTTTCACCTATTTTTCCCATAATTACCTCCCAAAATGTATTCAACCCAATATCTTTTTATAAACAAAAGAGAAGGAATAGCTATTAGGATTCCTATGAATCCAAGTATATCCCCAAAAATGAGCAGAGAAATTATTAATATAAACCAATGTATGTTAAAATTCTCGCTTTGGATTTTTGGGGCAAATACCCAACTTTCCAATTGATTTGCCAATACCAAAATTAAGATACTAATTATTATACCTTTTATACCTAATGATGAATATCCAAGCATTAACATGGGAATTGATACAATTACAACTCCTAGAAACGGTATAAAATCCGTTATAAATGAAATTACTCCAAGAAAAAACGCTCCCTTAATTTTAAAGACCCATGCAAGAATTCCAACTATAAGTCCTACAAGCATTGCAATAATTACCTGTCCACTTACAAATTTTTCAAAGTCTTTGTAAAATTTCTTTATAAAATTGTATCCTTTTTCTGGATCTTTTATGAAAAAATTTTTTACGCGTTTTTTTAAATATTCTTTTAAATTTGCAACTGCAACTGTGGTGGTTGTTATTAAAATTACCATTGTTATTAAAGATGGAGTAAAACTGATGATTTTATTAAAAATATTTAACGCGAAATTTGAAATTTGTCGATTAGAGTTGTTTATAAAATCTAGGAGCCATTTCGGAAGTGTTGTATTGTTTGGAATAGAAAGTTTGGTTAATTCTGAAAATATTTTTTTCCCTTCTAAGAAGATTATTGGAAAAAAATTTATAGAAGAGTAAAAAATCAAAGATAAGAGTAATGAGTATGAGATAACCTTTGAAAGTTTTGGATTCAACTTTCTTGAAAGATATTTTGCAGGAACGTCAAGTACAATAGAAATATAAAAACCAATTACTACTGCTCCTAAAACAAATGGTGAAATTTTTAATATGATTAGGAATATAACAAAATAAAATAAGAGTATAAAACTATCTAACATCTTTTTCACCATCTTTTTTTTTGAATTTGTTAAGAAATTTATTGATAATTGATTCTTTTTGATTTATTTTAGAGACATGTGTAAATTTATTTTGCTTATCTTTTAAAAATTTGACAAATAGGTTTAAGATTGCTCGATTAGCATCTACTTCTGGATATAGTATTCTTCCAATACCTTCGATTGCATTTTCTAAAGTAATGTCAATGTTAGATAAAATTTCTTTTTTTAATACAAGAGTTCTGTTTTTGACATGATACTTTTTATTCTTTGTTTCCAACATATTTGTTGATATTTTTATTTCTAATTCTACTGCTAAGTCTTTGAGTAGGTTTTCGACTATTTTTAAGTTTTCTTTTTCTACATCGGTTAGCTGATCTTTATTTATGTAAGCAAATTCAAAATTTTTTGAGTATTTTTCAAGAAAAACATTAATAGTGTTTATATTTTTTCCTAAAAAATCTTTTTCACTTTCTACTATATCTTTTATATTTTGCGAAATATAAACTGGTTTATAGCCACTTTCAATTGCCGTATCTATTAAGTAATAATATTTTACATAGTCACTCTTTGTTATAAACAAGTATTTGTTGAGGGCATTAAGCAATTTTACCGCGTGTAATTGTACATCTTTCCAGTTTATCTCATCATGTGCTTGCCCTCCATCAAGTTTTTCCAAATCTTTTGCAAGATACATTGCAATTTCCGCTTTTTCACAATTTAATAAGATAGTCTTTATCTTATGAACATACGCTGTTCTTTTAAATGGCAATTCTAATTTTTCGATTTTTTTTATAATAGTTTTTGTTGGTTTTTTTATATTATAGCTAAATAGAAAATTCTTTTCTGTGGCAACTAAAAAGCCGTTTATATAAATTTTTGAATTGTTATTTTCGTTTAGAAAGACCTCACCTTCGTTGTTTGACTCTAGTACCGTTACGTTATTTAAAAACATAGATTTTAACTTGTCGAGCGATTCATCTGGAATATTATAAAATAAAATTGTTGCATTTTCAATTACAGGGGAATCAATCTTATTATCTGCTTTTAATATTTTAAAATCGACATCTTTAAGAAATTTAGTAACTATGCGATCTGCAGAGAATAGTATTTCATTTTTGTTAAATTTAATTTTGTATTTTGAGATTATAGCAAGGTTTGCAAGTGAGAATACAAGCGACTTTTCTGTTTTGGAAAAATCAAACATAAAATCCCCCCTAGATTCAAAATAAATTATACCATAACTGTGGTATAATAAAATTACGAAGAATTATGTGGAGGTGATATTATGAGAAAATTTTTAATTACGTTATTAATTTTTACGTTTACATTGTTTGTATTTTCAAATATTCCCCTTAGTATCGGTACAATTGAAAAAAATAATGAAAAGTATTTTGTGTATGAATTAACCCCTGAATTTTCTTTTGGAACTTTAACTTTGGGAATTGGATTTACAGCTTATGCCACTGATGTAGTTTATGGAGAGCTTTATTATGGAATTCCTTCTTCTACACCGAGTACTAACATAATTAATGCATTTGTTTTAAATACTCTGGGAATAAAAACGGATAATTTTGGGTTTAGGTACGGTTTAGTTAAACCTACTACTTTGGCTTTAGGATTTAATATGAGGAAGTACATTAACAGAAATACTAGGGCATTTGATTTAAAATTTAATTTATCTAATTTTGGGCTTTATACACATATACCATACGAGATTACTAAATTTGTACCTTTTGAAGTTTTACAATCTGATAGTGTATTTTTTGGTGACTTTGTGTATAAAGCAGGATTTGTGGAATTACAAGTATATGGTATAACTGACACTGAAGCAACGGATACTTTTGTAATTGACAATTCTACACCTGTTAAATATGCGGGTGGTGTTGCGATATACGTACCATTAGTTAATGTTGTAAAATTGGGAGTTGAATTTGCTTTACAATCGGATGAAAGCTTTTCTTCTATAGGAAATGGTGTCTTTGTAGGAGTTTATGGAGATTTTGGAGTTTTAGAACCAGTTGGTGGAGTATATTATTTTAGAAATGGCTATGTTCCATTTTTGTTTGATAGAAACTATAACTATTTAAAATCAAATCAAAGTTTAAATGGTTTAGAAAACGTTGATGATAAATCTGGATATTTGGTAGGGATGTCAGTGGATTTGATGCCGTATGGTAATGGTGAGTTTTACGTTTATGGTGCTTTAGATGGTGTTACACCAGTTGCTGAAGGAAATGTAAGAATTATATTACCGGAAATAGCTAGCTTTCCAGGATTGTTTATTGATGGATATTATTACGATTCCACACCATTTGAGAATGGTTTCTTAGATGAAAATACAGAAGTGTATTTAAAAATTTCATATCCTATACTCGGTGAAAGTTTCGTTGCAGGGATTGTTTATAGCTGGGAAGAAAACCAATGGGCAAAGAGTTTGTTTATAGGTGGATTGACGACGTTTTAAGAAAAAGACCTCTCTGATAAATCAGAGAGGTCTTTTTTTATTTTTTGTGAAATTTAATAGAAATGGCTGTATTATCAGTGTAAAGTAAAGACCGGTAGATATACCAAGTATTAACAATAACGCTATTGATTTGAAGAGTTTTAAAGAAGAGAAAAGTAGAACAGAAAATCCCAGTATCAATCCTATACCATTTGCAAGAATTGGAGGGCCGACGTTTATTATCGATTGTTTTGAAGATTTTGTTAAACTTCTGTCATTTGCAAGATGTATCGAATAGTCTATAACTAAGCCCATTAAAATACTAGAGGTTATGGATGTTGAGATATCCAGGTTAATTTTAAAGATTGCCATGAAGATAAAATTGAAAATTGTGGTGAAGCTTATTGGGATTATTACACTTAAGGTTATTTTGATTGATTTAAAAGTAATTAAAATCATGAGAAAGATTATGATACTTGCAAATAAGATAGTCTGTAATTGTGCATTTAATATACTGTTATTTATATCATGCCATATTAAAGAAGAACCGGCCACATAGAAGTTATCATAAGGTATGTATTTTTTTATTAATTTGACTACTTTGTCGACGTTGTTATAACCATCTTGATTTAAGTAGATTAATAATCTGATCTTATTTTTATTGGCAATGTAATATTTTAAAACGGGATTTGTCTTTGAAAAATTGTATAATAGTGGTATAGGAATATTGAATGGAAAATTGACATTGGAGATAAGTTCAGACTTTTCAAGTTCTCTTGTAAATTTCTTTAATTTTGTATTATCAGAGGCAAGGAATACTTTTTCATTTTCTATGACCAATGATATAGGTTCTCTAAAGTTAAAAACATTTTGCATAATTTTTGTTGCTTTTCCAAGTTGTGAGTTTTCTGAAAAATACGATAACATGTCAGATTTTATTGAGATATTTTTAAGAATTAATGGGGAAAATATTATTAAAACAACAAAAGTTATTAGAGAGAAAATAGCAACTTTGTCTCCCAAGTATTTTATACCAAATTTTTCAGGTTCTTTTTTTCCGAGTGATAGAATTAATGGTGAAAGTTCAAAAATTATTATTACATTTATTGCAAGCCCTATAGAGACCAAAACACCTAGTTCTTTAAAAGATTCAATCTTTACAAAAATGAAAGATAAGAATCCAGCAGCGGTTGTTAACATTGAAAACAGAATAGGAGCTAAAATATGAGATTTTGTCTTTTTGAAATCCTTGTTTTTGTAAAAAGAATTATAATAGTGTAAACCATACCCGGAACCTATTATTAAAAGAAATGAAAAAATCATTACGGTTAACGTATTTAGAGGTCTTCCCGTGAGGAAGAGCATAGCAATTGTTATTAACGTAGAAAGTATGGGAGATAAAAGTATAAATAGTGAAGATTTAAATGATTTTGTTTGGTAGTAAAAAAACAATAGTATTAAAGAGAACATTATAACAGGATAGAAATACATTTGTTTTAGTAATTCTTTAAAGAGATAGCTATCAATAACTGGTTCCCCAAATAAATAAAAGTTTTTAAAGTAATTTGTTACTATGTTTTCAATTTTTGAGATATCTTTTCTTGAATCTACATTTGGTCTGAAAATTACGTTAATTATGCAGTATTTTCCATCTTTGCTTATTAAATTTTGTGCCATTTTGTCTTTTAGAATATCTTTTTGTAGAGTGTTATTTTTTACATAGTTTTGTGATGAAAAATTTGCTTTTGGAATATTTGTAGGACTTAAGATTGTAGTTATGTTTTTCATTTTTAAGAGAGCTTTTTCTAACTTTATTAATTTTGTTGTTTGTTCACTGTTAAAAAATGTTTTTTCAGAATAAAGTATAACAAAGATTGTGTTGCCATCGTTAAAGTCTTTGCCAAGTCTTATGAAATTTTTAATGTTTACATTGTTTATTTCTTCTATATTTTGTCCATGTTTAAAACCAGGAAGAAATACTTCTGGGCCTGTATATACCTTTCCTTTAGAGATTATTATTAAGATAGATAGTAAAATAACGATAGAAAAAATTATAAGTTTTTTCATAATTTATCACCTTCAAATTTTTCCGCTTCAACAGCAGCATTAATTAAAATATCATGAAATTTTTTCCATTCATTTATGACTTTTTGTTTTTTTAGATGTTGGACACATTTTTCATTTTCCTTTGGTTCTAAAAGTAAACATCCACTGGGGCGTTTTTCTTTTGTAAGTTTACATCCTCTTTCCGTTAAAAAAGTGCATTCGCCTGATATGGAATGATCAAAAACTTGAAATTCTTTTCCTTTTATAGAAGGCCTTACAAAATATTCCTCTTTTTTCTCCCAATCTATACACCAATTTCCGGATTTGAAAGCATCAATTAGATTTTTGTAAATTTCTTCTTTTGTATTACCAAAATCATTTGGAAGGGCAAGTCCTGGATAATTCTTGCAACATTTACCTTTGCATTTACTACAAATTTCAAAATTAATATACATCTCTTTCACCTTCTATCATTATTTTATAATCGTCAAAGAGAGGTCTTGCACCTTTTATTTTTAGATTATTATTTTTAACGTAGAGGTATTCATTGGTGTTTCCTTTTTCTAAAAAGTTTTTTGGTGGAAGATTGTTTACACTGTAAGTTACTTTTCTATAACCTGGAATTATTTTTAATTCTCTATCATATATCAACGTGTAAATTCCATCGGGAATATTTATTTTAATTGTAGAAATACCATCACTTGCATATCCGGCGATTGATTTAACATTAATTGCTAATTTTTGATCTCTTGAAAAAGCTATTGAAAGCGGGGCAAGTTGGTTTTCTAATTCGTTATCTGTAAATGGTTTTGAAATACAAAATCCCAAAGTATTGTATTCCATATCGCAGCGTTCCCATGCTTTTTCTTCTTTTATTTCTTCACTAATCTTTTTACCAAATAGTTTATTAGATAATTCCAAAATTTTTTCATTTATTCCATTCCTAATTTCTTTTAATTTAAATAAAAGTTCCCTTCTATTATTTGAAAGATAATCAAAACTTCCAACTTTGATTAAGGATTCAATTACCGAGTAATTTAAATTTGGATTTTTTTGAATAAACTCTTCTAAGGAATTGTATGGAGAGTTTTTAAGTATTTTTCTTTCAAGATTTTCGTTTATACCTTTTATTAAAAATAAGGGGATATAAAAAGTATTTTCATCTTTTCTATTTTCGATATTAGGGGAAGAAATTTTGAATCCCCTTGATTGAATTTCAAAAATTATTTTTTCTATTTTTGAAGTATCGTATTTTAAAAGTATTGTATAAAATTCTTTTGGATAGTGTTTTTTGAAATATGAAAGATAATACGATATATGAGAATATGCAACGGCGTGAGATTTGTTAAATGCATATTCTGAAAATTCTAAAATAATTTCAACTAATTCGTTTACTTCATTTTCGGAGAATTTTTTTAGAAGGTTATTTCTAAATTTTTCCATTAAAGGTTTCATTATGTTTTTATCTTTTTTTGAAACTGCTTTTCTCAAAATATCTGCTTCTTCGTCGGAAAATTCCGCGTAGTTTTTTGCAATTTTCATTATTTGTTCTTGAAATATCAATATTCCATATGTCTCATCAAGTATATCTAATTTGCCTTTTTGATTTTTCCATTTGGCACTTGCCAATTTTTTATCTAGATTAGATTTTAAAGGTCCGGGCCTGTTAAGGGAAATAACTATTGAAAGTTCGTTTATGGATTTTGGTTTAATCAATCTAATAATTTTTTTTGCGATATTACTTTCAAGTTGAAAAATTCCGTTGGTATAGCCTTTAGATATGAATTTGAACGTTTCACTATCCAATTTTGGTTTTCCAAGTACATTTTCAAGTTCAGAAAGAATTGTCAAAGTTTTTAAGCCTAGAATATCAAATTTTATATATCCAATTTTTTGTAAAGAGTCCATATCCCATTCAATTATATTATCTTTTATTGGAAGTTTTAAGGGTGATGTAGATATAATTATGCCTGCAGCGTGAATACTTTTGTGAATGGGTAACCCCAAAAGGTCATTTAGTTCTAAATAAGACACATTGGTTTCGAATGCAATTTTTTTTAGTGTTTTTAATCCGATATTAGAGAACGTACTTATGTGGTACACATATTTGAATTCTTTTTTAAGTAGTTCTATAAGTTTTTTCCGTTTTTCATCTTCAACATCTAAATCTATATCCGGTGGTTCTTTTCTTCCTATGTTTAGAAATCTTTCAAATAACAGATTGTATTTTAGAGGGTCAATTTTTGTTATTCCGAGCATGTACGACAGCAAAGAGCCTACAGCACTTCCCCTTCCAGGACCAATTTTAATGTTATTTTTTTTTGCAATATTTGTTATTTTGTGGACTGTGTAGAAGTAATCTAAGAAATTTTTGGCTTTTATGATTTCTAACTCATATTTTAACCTTTCTTTATATGCGGGATTGTTGATTTTTTCCAGGTTTATAAAATTTGATGGTGCTTTTGGAAGTGTTTGAAAAGATGTAATTTTATAATCTGAAACATCTAAATTGCAATAAATTTTTTTTAATACACCTTTTTCAACGGGTGAGATACCCAAGAATTTAGAAAATGTTTCATAGACCTTTCTTTTTCCGGGCAAGTAATATGCAAAGTAAACTTGATCTTTATCTATGTAATTAAGATCTAATTTTTGAAAAGAATTGTTGGAATATGCATTAAATAACGAATACAACTCATCCGTGTTTTTCGCATAAAATACCTTGTCATTGTATGGATATGCAATTATAGGTTTAATGTGGTATTTTTTGCAAGTTTCTATAAATTTTACAGTTGCATGAAAGTTATTATCACACAACACCAAAACCTTTGCCTCTTGACTTGAAGCATATCTTACAGTGTCTTCAATTTTCAGAATAGATCCTTTAAAAGAATAAGGAGAAACTATTGCGGTGATCATTTTCCCCTTAATTGGCTGCTCAGATTTTCAAGATCAGGATTTTTGAAAATACCATAACCCATTATTAAAATATTCGCACCAGCGGATACTACAACGTCGGCATTTGAGGAGTTTACCCCACCATCTACTGCAATTGAATAGTTCATTCCGTATTTTTGTTTCCAGTTGTTTAGAGTTTTAATTTTTTCAATAGATTTTGCTATAAATTTTTGACCGGAAAACCCTGGGTTTACACTCATTACCAGTACGCCATCCACATAAGGAATAACTTCTTCTATTAATACAAGGGGAGTTCCTGGATTTAGTGTGACAAAGGCCTCGATGTTATTTTCTTTTATTTTTGTAATTGCCCTATGGATGTGTACAGTGCTTTCAATGTGGACTGTGATTCTTTGAATATCGAAATCTAATAGTTTATCAATGTGAAATTCTGGATTTGTAACCATTAAATGTACGTCTATGGGTAAATCCGTAATATTTTTAACTGCTTTGATCAATGGAAAACCAAAGGTTAAATTTGGAACAAAATGACCGTCCATAACGTCTATATGGAGTTCGTCAATGTAATTTTCCACTCTTTTTATTTCAGACTTCAAATTTAAAAAATCTGCCGCAAGGATTGAACCACTTAATTTAGTCATTTTTCATTCCCCCTAACAAATTTATGTTATAATAATTATAACATGAGGAGGTGGAAATAGTGAAGGAAAAAATTTTGCAAACAGTTGAATATATTAGAGCAAAAGTTGATTTTAAACCGGATATAGGATTAATTTTAGGATCCGGTCTTGGTTTTTTAGCGGATAAAATAGAAGATTCAAATGAAATAGCATATGAAGAAATTCCGAATTTTCCACATTCTACGGTTGCAGGTCATGAAGGAAAATTGGTTTTTGGTAAATTATCTGGGAAACGTGTAGTTGTACTAAAGGGAAGGTTCCATTTGTATGAAGGATGGTCTCCTGAAGTAATAAAATTTGTGATTTATGTTTTAAACAAATTAGGTGTAAAAAAATTAATAATTACAAACGCAGCAGGAGGAATAAATAAGTTATTAAAACCTGGAGATATTGTTTTGGTAAAAGATATTATTAATTTCCAATTTAAAAATCCGTTGCGTGGTCCAAATTACGAAGAGTTTGGCCCGAGATTTCCAGATATGTCGACTATTTTAGATAAAGAATGGACTGAAAGGTTAAAAGAAAGTTTTGATTTGCCACAAGGAGTTTATATGGCCGTTTTAGGCCCAAGCTATGAAACACCCGCCGAGATAAGGGCGTTTAGAAAATTAGGGGCTGATGTAGTGGGAATGTCAACGGTTCCTGAAATAATTGCTGCAAAGCACTGTGGAATAGATTGTCTTGTGTTGTCTTGTGTAACAAATATGGCAGCAGGTGTTTTGGATCAGCCATTATCACATAAAGAAGTTGTAGAAGTTGCAAATAGAGTAAAAGATAAATTCTCAAAAATAGTTTTAAAGTCTTTGGAGGTGGCTTGATTGGTTGCAAATGAGTTTTTGAATATTGTTGGAACCTTAAATGAAGCAAAAAAAATAGTTGTAATTGGTCATATAATGCCAGATGGTGATGATATAAGCTCAGTGTTATCTCTTTCATTAGGGCTAAAAAAATTAGGGAAAGAAATTCTATCTTCAATTGATTGGAAAATTCCAGGTTATTTTCACGAGATTGATGAAGTAAAACATATTAGAAATTATGATGAAATAGATGTATATGGGTTTAATCCAGATGTTATAGTAGTAGTTGATGCCTCTAGTCCAGATAGAGTTGGAAGATTTTCAGAAGTGTTAAAAGATTTTAAAGTCATAGTTATTGATCATCATGCTACTAACACTTATTTTGGAGATATAAATTGGGTGGATCCTACTTTTGGAGCTACAGCCCAAATGGTTTTAAGGATTAACAAAGAACTTCAAGTTGAATATGATGAAAGACTTGCATTAGTAAATTTAATGGGAATAGAAACTGATACGGGATTTTTTAAATATTCAAATGCAGATGAAAGAGTTTTTAATGATGCGGCATATTTGATCTCACTAGGCGCAAGACCAGATGTTATTGCAAGAATGATATTGGAAAACAAAAGGCTTGAACAGTTTAAATTATTATCTAGAATGATTGATAATTTAAAATTAGAATGTGATGGGAAAATTGCATATTCATTTTTATCAAAAGAAGATTATGAAGAGTTTAATTGTACAGATGAAGATAGTGGAGGATTTGTAAGCGAGATTAGAGCTATTAAAGGAGTAGAAATTGCCATATTTTTCTATGAATATGTAAAGGGAGAAGTTCATATAAGTTTTCGGTCGAAAGAGTGGTTTGATGTAAGCAAGATTGCGTTTTCTCTGGGGGGAGGAGGCCATCCAAGGGCGGCTGGTGTGACCATAAATGGGAATATAGAAGATATAATTAAGGAGGTAATTAAGTTAACTAAGGCTACTTTTTCAGCGCAAAGGTAGCCAAGTAAGTTTCAAGGGGGAAATATATGAAAATTTTAAAATTTTTTAGGAAGACTTATAATGGAGAGGAATATATCATTGAAGAAGAAGGAAATATAAAAAGAATGAAAGTTATAGACAAAGATTTAGTTGGAAATTTTATGGAATTTTCCAACTATTTGAGTTTGTTAAATTATGTAATGGGTTTTTTAAAGCCTGAAAGATACGAAATAGAAAATGAAAAGGTAGTTTTGTATTTTGCATATAACAACGAGCAACCCGTTGAAATTGAAAAACTCTCTTTAAGCTCTAAGAGAGCACTTTTTTTGATTTTGCTAAATTTGCTTCAAGAAATTTATCATATACCAAATTTATTTTTTCCAATTTTTTCTGTTGACGATATTTTGTTACAGGAAAATACTTTTGTTGTACAGCCACCAATTTGGTTATCCAGAAACATGGTTCCTGAGATAAAAGATAGAGTTTTTGTTGCGCCTGAATTTTTGAAAAAACAGCAAATTGTTGAAAAATCTACGGTTTACGTTATTGGAAAATTTTTAGAAAAACTAAACTTGGAAAATGACGAGATAAATAAAGTAATAAAAGAAATGGTAAGAGAGGATGTTACCAAAAGAAATTTTCATTTTGGAATGCCAAGTGTTTATAAAAGTTTTTTGGAAATGAATTTTGTTGTTCCTACTATCCAAAGACCTGAACTTGATATTATTTTAAAAGTTGTAGATTATCCTGAAAGATTTATTGGAGTTGTAGGAGAACAAAGAATGGGTAAAACCACCTTAATTAATATACTGCAAGACAGGTTTATGGTAGAAGGGAAAAATGTTATCCGTGCAAATAGTATTAAACAATTTGCATTGCAACTTTTACAATTGGCAGCAGATAAAGGTTCAGAAAATGTACTGAGTGAGATCAGTGATATTATAAAAAATGGCGGGAAAGTAGATACGCTTGTACCTTTAGTTGGAAGTGTAATGGAGGAATTTGATCAGATTATAATATTAGTTGATGATTATCAAGAAAAATTCGATAATTTTAAAGTTTTTTTGAAAGAATTATCTAAGTTGAGTTTTTCTGGAAATCATAAGATTATAGCTTTTTCAACGGAAGAATTTGAGGATTTTGAAAAAGTAATAACATTGAATCCTTTTAGTGTAGAAAATGTAAGAGAATTAGTGGAAAAGTCATTTGGTAAAATTGAGAAATTAGATATTTTGGTTGATTTTTTACATAAGGTAAGTAGTGGGTTTCCCGGGATCTTGGTGGAAATTTTGGGTTCCCTTGTTGAGAAAAAAATATTAAGAAAAAATATAGAAAAAAATTGTTGGATTTGCGATTTTGAAAGACTAGAAAATTTTAGTTTTGAAAATATTTTTGATGTTTTCTCTATGCTAAATGCAGAAGATGTATATTCTTTGAGGTGTTTATCTGTTTTGGGACAGAAGTTTACTGTAGAAGAAATAAAATTACTTGAAAAAATATTAAATAAAGATTTTTCAAAAATTATAGAGTTATCTGAAAAAAGGGGAATTTTATATAGAGAGTATTCTATTTGGAGATTTACACTGAAACAATATTGGCAGAAGTTGTATTCTCAAGCGGAAAGAAAAAAGGAAATTCATCAAAAACTTATCTGTGAGTATTTGAAGTTTGATTTTTTTGGAGTTTACCAAAAAGTGGCGTGGCATTTTAAAATGTTAGGAGAGGAAAAAAAAGCCGTAATTTTTTACTTAAAAGCAATAAGAAGGGGACTTGAAAAATACTATTCACCTAATATATTACTTAAAATGATTTCTGAAGCGGAAGATCTTGCCCCTGGAAAGGTTTTGTATTCGTTGATTAGATTTAAAATAGAAGTATATTACCGTACATTTAAAAAGATTAACTTTGAAGTTTCGGATAAGGAAATCTTTTTGTATTGGAGGATGGCTGCAAAATTTGTTAATCAAAAAAATAGAGAAGTTGTGGAATTTTTTGAGGAAAATAAAGAAAAATTACAAGGATTTGGAAAGATAGGGACTTATAGGAGGATATTGTTATATTACTTGGCACTTTATAATTTAGGATTATACGATAAAATAGATATTTCTGTTTTAAAAGAAATCTCATCAATTAAAGATGTAGATTCAAAATTTGTCATGGATTTAAAAATAAGGGCTCTTATTTTATTGGGGGATCTCTTATCTCGTAGAGATAAGCTTTCTTCGGATTACTTTTATAATACAGCAGAGATGATAGCAAAAGAAAAGGAATTATACCACTTTTTACCCACTATATATAACAATAAATCGTTTAACATTGGTAATTTTGTCATATTAAGACAATTGCTTGATAAGTCTATTTATTATGCAGAAAAGGTTGGATTAACTAATCTTTCTATAGTTTCCAAGATAAATAAGATTTATACAATGCTATATATAGGAAATATTAGAGAGTTTTTTATGGAACTTTCAAAATTAAGGAAGATAATTAAATTAAAAAATATGGATTATGAACTTGCTGAGACTTATAAATTGGAAGTGTTATATCATATCTACAATAGAGAATTTGAAGAAGGGTACAAAGATTTGATGATAATAAATAAGATTTCACAGAAGTTTGAAATTAGTGATTCTTATCTTAAATCTTTGTTTATGTTATATATTTTTACTGGAAAAGTTGAACTTGCAAGAGCACTATACGAAGAACATAAAAATGAAAAGTCATTTTTGGAATGGGGATTTAACTATTTTGTTAAATTAAGTCTTGCAGAAGATGAAGATAAATTTAAAAGAGTTTGGGATGAGTATAAAGATTCAGACGTGTTTTTGTGGAGGGAGGAAATTTTCTCATTATTTGGCGAGAAAATAGCCAAAGTTGATCCTGAAGGTTTCTTTGAGCAATTGAGATTTTTTGAAAAAGATTATGCAAGTCAAGATTTGAAGTTGTCATTGGCGCTTTTGTATGAAGGATTTGCCAAATATTACAAGGTTTTAGGAAAGAGTTATAGGTATAGCCTGTATATTTCAAAAGCATATTCATTGTATAGAGAAATTGGGTTGGAGAATTACGTGAGAATTTTGGAGAAAAACGAAAGTGCAGGTATAAATTCTTATTTTAAGAAGGGGCAAAATATTTCCGATATGCTTCAAAAACAAAATATTTCTAAGGGATTGAAAGATTACTTTTTAAAATCTAATTTTGCATTGGAAGTTTTAGAAGAACTAAAGGCTATAGAAGAAATAGAAGAACCGCAAAATATCATAAATTATTTTGCAAGTAAAATTATTCAAATATTGCCTGTTAATGAAGTTGCTATTTATGTTGAAGATAAGCAAATTGAAGAAAAGTTTGAATTTTCTAACGCAGATGATATATTGAAAGAAGATTCTATAGAAAAATCACCACTGAGAATTAGAATTTCAGATAAGATTGATAAATACTTAGAATATTATATATACATTTCAAATAAAAATTTGAGAATTAGTGATGAAGAACTATTATATATCTTAGATTTATTAAAGATTGTAGAATATGGTTTTGTTACAGCACTTAAGTCATCTATATTAAGAATTAGAAGTCTTTTAGATCCTTTGACAAAATTGTATACAAGATATTACTTTGCAGAAAAGATAGAACAATATTTTATAAGGGCCAAAAAATTTAGAGAAAAAATGTCGATAATAATGTGTGATTTGGATCACTTCAAACAGATAAATGATAAATATGGACATTTAGTAGGGGATAGAGTTCTAAAGGAAGTAGCTCGTATCTTAAAAGGTGGTGTACGTAATAAAAATGATATAGTTGGAAGATATGGTGGTGAAGAATTTATAATTTTGCTTTCAAATACTTTTTCTAAAGAGGCTAAACAGATTGCAGAGAGATTAAGAAGAGAAATTGAATTGATTGATAGATTTCCATTTAAAATAACTATGAGTTTTGGAATAGCATGTTATCCTGAAGTAAAGGTGGATACTTCAGATGAACTTGTTGGATATGCAGATGATGCATTATATAAAGCAAAAGACTTGGGAAGAAATAGGGTGGTAGTATTTGAAGTATTTAAAGAAAATAATTAATATATTATTGGAATTGGGAAATGATGTATATACCAATGAAAAATTAAAATGCCATGTAAGTTTTAGAATAGGTGGGCCAGTTAGGTTATTTGTAGTTCCCTATTCATTGGAATCATTTGTTAAAACAATAAAACTATTTGAAGGTAATGTTAGAATTCTTGGAAATGGTACTAATGTTTTACCAAAAGATGATTTTATGGATTATAACATTCTTTCTACAGAAAAGTTAACGGAGATTGTTTTTGAAAAAGATTTACTGGTATGTGAAAGTGGTTTAAATTTAAAGAGATTGTGTCTTTATGCATTACAGCATGGTTTTTCTGGATTTGAAAAAGCATATGGGATACCGGGAAGTGTTGGTGGAGCTGTATATATGAATGCAGGGGCTTTTGGTTGGGAAACAGCAAATTTGGTTGAATTTGTCGATGTATATGATGGAAATAAGATCAGAAGATTAAGTAAATCAGAATTGGATTTTTCATACAGAAATAGTATTTTCAAAAAAAATAAAGGATTATTTATTTTGAGAGTGGGATTTAAAATATTTGAAGGAGATAAGCAAAAAATATTTTTGGAAATGAATGATATTATAAAAAAAAGAGTTGAAAAGCAACCATTAGAGTTCCCAAGCGCTGGTAGTGTATTTAAAAGACCAAAAGAGAACTTTTATGTTGGTAGTGCTATAGAAAAGATTGGATTGAAAGGTTTTAATATAGGAGGAGCTATGATATCTGAGAAACATGCAGGGTTTATAATAAATTACAACAATGCAACATCAAAAGATGTAAAAGATATTATTAATCACGTAAAAAATAAAATTTATGAAGCATACAAAGTTAATTTGGAAACTGAAATAGAAATTTGGTAAAGGAGGAAAAGTTATGAAAAATCTTTGGAAATTGAGGGACATTAACGAGGTAGAAAGTTTTGGAAAAAGTTATAGAGAATTTATAGATACTGCTGTAACCGAAAGACTTGCGGTGGAATTTTTTGAAAAAATGCTTCTTAAAAATGGATTTATACCATTGGAAAAATATACTGGAAATGAAGAAAAAATATACTATATCAATGCAAACAAGTCTTTGGTCGCCGCAAGAATTGTCGGTGAACCAAGGGATGGATTTAACATTATAGCTGCTCATATTGATGCGCCGCGTTTTGATCTTAAACCTAATCCATTATTTGAGGACGAATCTATTGCAATGTTAAAGACACATTACTATGGAGGAGTAAAGCTTTACCAATGGTACAATATTCCTTTAGCACTTGTTGGAGTGGTTTATAAATTAGATGGTACAAAAATTGATATAAATATAGGTTTGAGTGAAGAAGATCCTGTGTTTTTATTTGCTGACTTATTACCACATTTAGATAAGGAAGATAAAAAAGTAAGTGAAAAATTTCAGGGAGAAAAAATGAATTTAATCGTTGGCTCTATTCCTTTAGATGGCTCTGAGAAAGATGCAATAAAGAAAAATATATTAAAGATTTTAAAGGAAAAGTACGATATTGAGGAAGAAGATTTTGTAAGCGCTGATATTGAAGTTGTTCCTGCAATTAAGTCAAGAGAAGTGGGATTTGATAGAAGTATGATTGCGGCATATGGGCAAGATGATAGAATTTGTTCGTATCAGGCTATTATGGCGTTGGTTGACGCAAAAAAATTGGAAAAATCTGCAGCGGTTATTTTATTTGATAGGGAAGAAATTGGAAGTGAGGGTAATGCAGGTGCCAAAGCAAGGTTTTACAAGAAATTTTTTAGAAGTATTTTAAAAGCCAAGGGAGAAAGCGATGTAGAATTTGCATTAGATGAATTATTTGAAAATTCTTTTGTTGTTTCTGCAGATGTTGCTGCATTAATAAATCCCAACTTTAAAGACGTACATGATAAATTCAACGCTCCAAGGATTGGGAATGGAGTTGTTGTAGTAAAATATACTGGAGTACGCGGTAAAGCTGGTGCAAGTGAAGCACATGCGGAAACATTGTTGCACGTAAGAAGAGTATTAAACAGTGCAAAAATAAGGTGGCAAGTTGGAACTTTGGGGAGAATTGGAGTAGGTGGTGGAGGAACAGTTGCAAAATTTTTGGCTCAAGAAGGTTTTAATGTTATTGATATGGGTCCAGGATTATTAAGCATGCATTCACCGTATGAAATTGTGTCAAAGATTGATTTATTTGAAACATATCTAGCGTACAAAGAATTAGTTTCAAAGAGGTGAAATTGTGTCGAAAAATGTTGAAAATCTTTTGAGGGAGATTTGTTTTAGAATTAAAATAAAAGGAAGAGAAGTATTAAAGGATTTTCCTATAACTCCTGCGCAATTTGATTTGATGCAAAAGCTTTATTTTACTGGTGAAAAAACAATGACAGATTTAAGTAAAATGTTAGGAATAGCTAAAAGTACAACTACAGGTTTAGTCTCAAGATTGGAAGCTGAAGGTTTTGCAGAAAGAAAGAGAAAAAATGATGATAAAAGGGTTATTGCTGTGGACTTAACAGAAAAAGGTAAAGCGGTAATTGATAAAGTTATTTTAAAAAGGATAGAATTTGTGGAAAAAGTAATAGAGGATTTTGATGATAAGTCCAAGAAACAGCTTATTGTTCTTTTGGTGAAATTGAATGAATCAATGAAAGATTACGGGTGATAGTTATGAGAAAAACTTTTGTTATTTTGATTTTACTTTTTACAAGTATGTTTTTTTCTGAGTTGGTAATTATAACTGAGCCAAGCGCAATGGTGTATTGGAATGATAAATTAATTGATGTTGTTCCGTTAAATGGTGTTTTAAAGATTTCCAATTTGACGTATCCAGGAAAATTAAAGATTGTTAAACCCGGTTATTCAATATATGAAACACTGGTTTCAACAGAAAGCACTTTAAACGTTTCATTATCATTGCCTTCTTACGTTGAAATAACCACAGATCCTGAAAATGTCAAGATTTATATCAACGGTAAATTTTACGGTTTATCACCTTCTGTTTTTGAAGTTCCGGCTGGTTTTTTAGAAATTCACTTGGAAAAGGAAGGGTTTATTTCGAAAACTTTAAATTTGCATGTGGGAGCTTCAAAAATTGAGAAAATAAATGTAAAACTTAAAAGGTTTGTCAAATTGAGGATTAATGCTTCTGAAAAGTTAAATGTAATTTTTAATGGAAAATATTTAACTATTCCTACAGAATTGGAAGTTTTACCTGGAAAATATGTTTTAGAGTTACTAGATCCCGAATTTGTTAAATTGAAACAAGAAATAGATGTTCCAAATGCAGAAGAATATGAGTTTAACGTAGATGAGACGAAATTTTCCAAGCTTTACGTTTATGGTTTTCCAGAAAATGCCGAAATTATTTTTAACAGCATTTCAAAGGTAAGCCCAGCAAATTTTAAAGCAATGCCAGGAGATTATGAAATTACAATTAGAAGCGAAGGTTATAAGGAGTTAAAAAAGAAAATAAATTTAAAGTCTGGAAATAATACTTATGTTTATAATTTAAAGAGAAATGTAA
The DNA here is from genome assembly GCF_001990485.1 of Thermosipho affectus. NCBI lineage: Bacteria > Thermotogati > Thermotogota > Thermotogae > Thermotogales > Fervidobacteriaceae > Thermosipho > Thermosipho affectus. The sequence continues at coordinate 257,125 of NZ_LBFC01000022.1, forward strand.
TTTCAAAAATAAACGAAAATTTATTGGTATTTCTTGACGGTATAAAAGCATCTAATCTTTTTGTTGCAAAAAGGTTGTATTTTACAAAGATAGTAGGAAAAAACAGGGAGTGGTATGGTTTTACAGATGGATCTATTGAAAAGATGCCAGAAAGTTATAGTATAATTTTAGGTAGAGAGGGTGCAGTAGAATATAAGGGGATAAGGTATAACTCTCCAGCGATTATAAATGCAAGATTTGGTGAGATTTTAACCTTTATTTCAGATGATGATTCTACAAATTTTACAGTTGTAAATAACTTGATTATTGATGATGAAGAACATTGTGTAGTAAATGTCTATTCTAAGGATAAATTAGATGTTTATGTTGATGATAAGTTTATTGGTAGAACTCCCATTTATTTTTTGGTTTTGCCAAAGGGGATGCATAAGTTTAGATTTCAAAAAGAAGGTATTATTGTGTCTGAAAATAAAGTGATAATTCAAAATGGCATATTAAATGAGGTGTTTGGAGGGGATTAAATGAAAAAATTAGTATTAGGTTTAATATTATTTCTCAGTATAGCGTTTTCTGCTGAGATAACTATAACGGATTTGTCTCCAATTGTGCCAGAATATTCTGCAGTTGAATTTTTGGTTAGAAACCAAATAATGGAATTAGATATTAATGGTAATTTTAAACCTTCATTGCTTATTACAAGACTTGATATTGCAAAAATATTGTATACCGTTATACAAAAATACAGTTTGGATAAGTTATCTGAATTAGAAAATGTTCTTTTAAATATTAACGAAGATTTAAAAACATATAAAGCAGCTTTAAATGGAGTAGATAAAAGGATGTCGCTACTTGAAGATTCTTTTTCCAAAACAAAGATGAGGTTTGAAGAGATAGAACGTTTTGTAAAAAAAGCATCTGAAACTGTTTTATCTGAAGGAGCAATTGAAAAAATTTATGAAAAGTTAAATAATTTAGATAAAGAATATGCAAAAAAGGAAGATTTAAACACACTTTCTGCACAAATTTCTATGATATCTGAAATATTCAATACTCAGATAAAAAAGTTTGATGAAAAAATTGCGTCTATTGAAAAAATTGGAGAACTTGAAAAAAAAGTAAGTATTTTGAATACCGAACTAGATGAGTTAAAGACTAATTTTTTAGAAGAACAGGCGAGAAATTTGGCAAAGTTTTCAAAATTAAACGAGCAATTGGGGAATATACCTTCTGATGTAACTAATTTGAATCTAATGGTTTCGCAGCTTTCAAAAAAAATAACGGCTATTGAAGATTTGTATAATAAATTAGGAGATTTAAAACCTAGTGATTTTGAAAAACTATCTAAGATTTCGGAAATGGAAACAAAAATTAATGAATTATACACTATGTTATCTGATTTAAAGTCTTTTTCTGGTGATTTGGATACTTTAAGACAAAGGTTGGAAGGTATAGATATTTTAACGGTTAGAAATGTGGTAAATAAATTTGGGATTATTGAAAATAGGTACCAACAATTGGAAGTAAGGGTACAAAATTTGGAGGATTCTTTCGGGAAATTTGATGTATATGATCAGAAAATCAAAGAATTTGAGGCGAAATTATCTGAAATAGAAAATAAAAAGATTGCTTTAGACAATATTTCAAAGATTTCCAATGATGTGGAAGACTTAAAAAAATACAAAGGTGAATCTGAAAAAGTTTTAAACGTAATGACGGATAAGATCCTAGAAGCGGAAAATAAAATTAATACTCTTCAAATTGTTTCCATTGTTTCTGTGATTATTTCCGTTTTATCATTGGTAGTGGTATTTACAAAGTAAGAGGGGGGGATTTATGTTAATAAATGTGAAGATTTCTGAAGATAAAATGAGTGCTAGTGTTATACTTGAAGAAACTTCAGATAATGAAAAAGTTAGTCAAAAAGATATAATGGATGCATTAAAGGAAAATGGGGTAGTTTTTGGAATTGATAGTGATGTAATAAATAGAATATGTGAAAATCCAGAATTTAATGTACCTATAAAGGTTGCTTTTGGAAAACCAGCTGGTATTGGATTAGATGGAAGTATAGAATTTGTAGATTTCGAAAAAGGTATGGAAAATAAAAGTGATAAAGTAGATTTTAGGGAGTTTCCAACACACAGAAGGATTATTGTTAAGAAGGGGCAAAAAATAGCTTCAATTTTCCCACCTACTAAAGGGGAAGATGGAATAAATGTTTTAGGAGAACCTGTTTTGGGAAAAAATGGAAAAGAAATTGAGCTTAAGTTAGGGAAAAATGTTGAAAAAATTGATGATGAAATATATGCAAAAGTTGATGGAATTTTAAAAGTAGACAATGATACGAATTTTATAGATGTTGAAGAGACTTTGGAAATAGATGGTAATGTGGATTATTCCGTTGGAAATATTGATTTTCCCGGAACTGTTATAGTTAAAGGAGATGTTAAATCAGGATTTGTTGTAAGGGCAAAAGGAGATATTGAAGTTGGAGGATTAATCGAAGCAGCTACTGTAATTTCGTTAGAAGGGAATATTACTGCGACAGGTATTAAAGGACGTGAAAAAGGTATTGTAAAATGTAAAGGTACTTTGAAGATAAAATTTGCGGAAAATGCCACTATTGAAGCTGGAGGGGTTGTCTTTAATGAACAATTGAGTAATTGTAAAGTGAAAGCCAGAAAATCGATTACTTCAGAAAATGGAAAAGGTGTAATAGTAGGAGGAGATTATGTAGCTGAATTTGAAATTGTAGTTGAAGAAGCAGGTTCAGAAATTGCAACGCCTACACATCTTGAGGTGGGAATTTCACCTGAACTTATTGAAGAAAGAAATTTATTAAAAACTCAAATAATGCTTGATAAACAAAATGCAGAAAAATTATTGCAAATATTAAAGCAGTATAAAGTACTAAAGGAGAAAGGTGTAAAAATACCTGAAGATAAAAAGAAATTGTTTTTGAAGACATCTAATACTTTAATGGTAATCAAAGAGCAACTTGAAAAAAACACAAAAAGGTTTCATGAACTAGAAGAAAAAATAAACAAAACTAAGGTAAATGCTAGGATAGTTATAAAAAGGATTGTACATCCAGGTGTAGAAGTTTCTATACAAGGAATAAAGTATTATATTAATAAAGGAATGCCTAAGGTTATTTTGAAACTTTCAGAAGGAAAAGTGGTTGTAGGAGGTTATAGTGAATGATAAAAGTTAGACCGCAATTTAGAAACCAAATTTGGGGAAATAAAAAAATAAATGAGATCTTTGGAATAAAAGAAGGAAAAATTGGTGAAATTTGGTTAGTTTCCGGGCATCCACTTTTTACAACGTTAGTAGATGGAAAAGATATTAATGAGATTTCAGAGAGTTTGTGTGGAGAAAGATTTGAAAGATTCCCACTTTTGGTAAAACTTATTTCCACTTCTGATTGGCTTTCTCTTCAAGTTCATCCCGACGATGAATATGCAAAGATTGTGGAAAATGAACCTTGGGGAAAAAATGAAGCGTGGTATTTTTTAAGTGATGGAGAAATAGCAATTTGTGAAGAACCATCACTTATACCAAGAGCCGTAAAAGAAGGAAATTGGCAGGGCATTTTAAAAATTTTAAAAGTAAAAAAAGGGACTTTTGTTAATATCCCAGCAGGGGTAATCCATGCACTTGGTCCCAACTCAACGGTGATTGAAGTTCAACAATCATCAGACCTTACATATAGAATATACGATTGGGGTAGACCTAGAGAGACACACTTAAAAAAAGCTTTAGAAGTTGCAAAATCTGTTAAATTTAAAGATTTATTTTTTGATAGGATTGATACAAAATATTTTAAAATGGATGTAGTTAAGAATTGTAAAATAGATGGATTTAGTATAGTTGTGCCAGAAAAAATAGATAAAAACTTTGGAGCCTCAATAATTCCAAGAGGCTCCAAAGAAGATATATATGATTCTATAGTAATCAAACTTGGTGAATTCTTTTTGAATTCATAAATATTTTAGAGCCTTTTTCTACTCCTATGTAATCGGATATAACTTGGCATTTTGCAACGAGGGCAAAATAAAGGTTTTTTCTGGAAACTTCAGACAAACCTTCAAAATTTCCTTGTCCTTTTGCAATTACAATATCGTGCATGAAAAATGCTTCCCTAAACAATTGTGAGGATTTTTCTAGACAAGTTCCTGCTGTTTTTAATTCGGTATTTATTAATGTAGCAAACTTATCTAACCCAATGGCATAACCGTCCTCGACAGTTGCGTCGTTAATAATAGGATGTCCTTTTAGCGCAACTGATATGTTTAATTTAGGATGAAATTCTTTTAAAATTTCAATAAATAACATATCAAAAACTATTTCTCCTGTATTATCAGCGATATAAAGCAATGTATTAGAATTTGAGATATTGCTTTTAAAGAGTTCGAAATCATCAATCGAGAATGGTTGTTGCCAAATTTCGTTAATTCTATCAAATAGTTCCTCGGGAGAGTTACTTAAAGCACCAAAATCGATTAAATTTCCGGATACTGCAAGCTTGGCTGCTTCATACAATGGATCCGCACAATCAAGTACTTTAAACTTAAAATTTTCGTACAAGGATAGCGCAATTTTATTTGACTTTTCCTTTTCTGTTTTGTATAAATCTTCTTTATCTAATAACTCTTCAAGTTTTTTGTATAAAATTTCCGCAATTTCAATAGGCTTTAATCCAAACCTTGTTTTGGAGAGCTCTTTTAGAATTTCTTTTAGAAATTCAAATTTTTCTTGTTCTGAAGAAACAAATTTATCAAGTATCCTTTGTGCTTGCTCGACATGGCAAGTTAAACATTTACTAATTGATTTCATGTTAATCCTCTCTGTCTTTTAATTTGGGTTCAAGAATATTTAAAAGGTCTTCGATTGTGACAATTCTTTCAAGTTCATCGTCTTCTATCTTTACGCCATACTCATCTTCTAAAATCATTACAAGGTCGACTACATCAAGTGAATCTGCACCCAGATCGTCGATTATATTAGAAGATTCATCTATATCTTCAATGGGAACATCAAGCTTTTCAGCTAAAATTTTACTTACTTGTCTTAAAAGTTCTTCTCTCTTCATTTTATCCCTCCTTAACAGATTAATTACATTAAAGATTAAACACAATTTTTTTAACTTGTCAAGTATATTATATACCAAAATGGTATTTGTTAATACAAATTTTTATGGTATCATTTCAATAAGGAGGTGTGATTATTTCTGAAAGGATAATTGATCCAGAAAAGATGCCAAATGATGTACAAACAATACGACCACAAAAATTAAATGAGTATATTGGGCAAGAAAATATAAAAAAAAGACTAGGACTTGCGATAAAAGCATCAAAGATGAGAAGTGAGGCACTTGACCACGTTTTGTTAGTGGGACCTCCTGGGCTTGGAAAGACTACATTAGCACATATAATTTCAAATGAACTTGAAACTAATATACATGTTACAAGTGGACCAATACTTGAAAAACAAGGGGATGTGGCTGCAATACTTACTAATTTAGAATATAGTGATGTTTTGTTTATTGATGAAATACACAGAATGAATAAATCTGTCGAAGAAATTTTGTATACGGCAATGGAGGATTTTCAGATTGATATTTTAATAGGGAAGGGTCCTTCTGCTAGGTCAATACGGATAGATTTACAACCTTTTACTTTGGTTGGTGCAACAACGCGTAGTGGTTTGTTAAGTGCCCCTTTGCGTAATAGATTTGGTTTAATAATGGAATTGGATTTTTATTCAATAGAAGAATTAAGCAAGATAATTGAAAGAGCGGCTTCAGTGTTAAATGTTGAGATTAAAAAAGATGCTGCAATTTTGCTTGCAAGAAGATCAAGGGGGACTCCTAGAATAGCTCTAAGACTTTTAAGAAGGGTCAGAGATATGAGTACAATACGTGGAAAAGTTACAATAGATATGCATATGGTTGGAGAAATAATGGAACTTTTGGGAATAGATGAAGAAGGATTAGATGAGCTTGATAGAAGAATTTTAAAAACAATAATAGAGGTGTATAATGGAGGACCAGTTGGTGTGAAATCACTAGCTGCATCTGTTGGTATCTCAGAAGATAGTATTTCAGAAGTTTATGAACCTTACCTTTTGCAAAGTGGATTTATTGCACGTACTCACAGGGGAAGAATAGCTACACAAAAAGCGTATAAACATCTGGGAATAAATGTAAAAAGGGGGCTTTTTGATGAGTAATGAATTAAAGGAAAGATATGAGGTAGTAGTAAATAGCATAAATAGTAAAATGTTGGAAGTTGGAAGAAAGGATGAAATAAAACTTGTTGCGGTGAGCAAGACTTTTCCAGTAGATGTAATTAAAAATGCGTATGAAATTGGGGTTAGGATATTTGGTGAAAACTACGCGCAAGAATTACGCGATAAATCGAAAATTTTGAAAGATTATGATATAGAGTGGCATTTTATTGGAAGAATACAGTTAAATAAATTAAAATACATAGTCCCGATAGCAGAATTAATCCATTCTGTTACAAGATTAGAGGAAATAAAAGAAATCAATAAATTAAGCACGAAATTTAACAAGGTTCAAAAGGTTTTAGTACAGGTGAATTTATCAGGTGAAACAACCAAAGCAGGATTAAGAAGTGAAGAAGTAGAAGATTTTATAAAAAAGGCATATGAATTTGAAAATGTAAAGATTATTGGTTTAATGACTATGGCCCCTTTTACTAATGATGTTGAGGCTATAAGGCGTGTATTTAGGAGTGCAAAGTTTTTAAAAGAAAAACTCCTTAAAAAATTTCCAGAGATTAAGGAACTTTCAATGGGGATGTCAAATGATTATCTAATTGCCATTGAAGAAGGTGCGACTATATTAAGAATTGGTAGTAAGATTTTTGGAGAAAGAAATGGGAGGTTGAAATAATGTTTATTTTAGGTAATTTTTTGATAGGATTGGGGGTAGCTTTGCGAATTTTAATAGATATTGAGATGTTTTTTGTTATTATCTCTGCTATTTTAAGTTGGTTTCCATTACCTTCAAGGATATATTATTATTTTCAAGCAATTGCCGATATTGTGGAAAAACCTGTAAGAAGATTAATTCCAAGAATTGGACCTGTGGATATTTCGCCGTTAATAAGCATAGTAATATTGGTGTTTTTGGATAGATTTTTAATACAGAGTATTATAGATTTGGGGTATATGTTGAAATGAAAACTATAGGAATATTTTATAAACCTACGTTAAAGGATATTGCCGAAAAATTTAAGAAAGATCTTCTTTTTGAAGGATTTGATGTTGTTTATTGTAATGAAAAATTGCTAAATATTGAAGTGGATTTGACGTTGGTCTTAGGTGGAGATGGAACATTTTTGAAAGCGGCGCATAAAGTAAAAAATCCGTTAGTAGGATTTAAAGGTGGGCGATTGGGATTTTTATCCAGTTATACGTTGGAAGATTTTGAAAAATTTTTGTTTGATTTAAAGGAAAATAATTTTGTAAAGGATAGAAGATTTTTTTTGAAAGTTGAAAAGTTTTACAGTTTAAATGAACTTCTGTTGATAAAGGATCCTACTCAAAAGATGTTGGATATACAAGTTTTTTTTCAAGATGGTAGCTTTTACTTTCACGCGGATGGGCTTATAGTTAGTACTCCAACCGGTTCAACTGGGTATTCATTATCATTGGGAGGACCTATTTTGCTCCCAAATGTGAGTTCTTTTGTAATTACACCAGTTGCTCCACAATTTTTGGCATCACGAAGTATTATTATACCAGATAGTGAGGAAGTGTTAATTAAGTTAAATCAGAAGTCAAATCTTGTTTTAGATGGAATGGGATTTGGTAAAGTAAGTGAAGTTAAGATAAAAAAGTCGAAGAAAAAGATAATAATTTTAAGACCAAAGGATTATGATTTTTCAAAATCTATAAAGGAAAAGTTGGGATACGGTAAAAAATTTTTGTAGGGTGGTTGGTATGGATTGGATATTAAAAGAACATGTGGAAGATTTGAAGAAAATGGTTTTGAAAGAAGGATGGTTAATTGAGTCTTTGTTAAATCAAGTGTTGAATGCTTTGAAGGAAAGGGATAAAGATGCAGCATTTAGTGCTTTAAAAAATGAGAATGATATCAATGTAATGGATATGAAAATAAGGGAGAAGGCTTTAATAATATTATCTACCATGATGCCTATGTCTAGAGAGCTGAGAATGGTTACGGGAAGCTTTGTTATTTCAAGCTATTTTCAAGAGATTGCGGAAAAAACACTTGATATTGCAAAAAAAGTTTTAGAACTTATTAAAGAACCGCAGTTAAAACCGTTGATCACGATTCCAGAAATGACTAAAATTTCTTTAATTATGTTAAGAGAGAGTATGAGAATGTTTGCAGATCAAAATGTATCTGGAGCAGAATCGATTTGTGAAAAGGATGCGGAAATAGATAATTTCTTTGAAGATATTAGAAAAGAATTGATGGTTTATATGATGGAAGATTCAAAATATGTAAAAAGGGCATTGATATTATTAGAGATATCACAAAGAATAGAAGAAATAGCGGATCTTGCTACAAAAATTGTAGAAACAACATCGTATATAATTACCGGTAGGCAATATAAATGTTACGAGGATAAATTGCATACTATCGAGTCTTTGGAGGATAAAGCTTGAAGGTTTTAACAAAGTATGTTTCAAAACTTTCAATAGGTCCTTTTTTAATGGGAGTTGGGGCTTTTGTTTTGTTTGCAAGTGTTGAGCTTTTGTATCAACTCTCTGATATTATTGTTAGACATAGAGTTAGTATATTAAAGCTTTTTGAGCTTGTATATTATAACTTGCCGTATTTTGTCTCTATGGGAATTCCAGTAGGGGTTTTATTTTCCATTTTCTGGGTTTTATCTCAGTTATACAATTCTAAGGAGATTACAGCGCTACTTGTTCATGGTATTCCCTCTCGAAAATTAGTATATCCTTTTTTCATGTTATCAATTTTATTTGGTATTTTTGCATTTTATTTAAATGATCAAGTAGTTCCATCTTTTAATCATAAGGCTATGGAAACTATATCTAGGTATGTTTACAAAAAGCCAGAAATTTCCATTAGGGAAAATGTCTTGACTAAGATAGATGATTCTCAATATTTTTTTGTTAAGAGATATGATCAGTCTAACGGCATTTTATACAATGTTGTTCTTTTTCAAAATGTAAAAAATGAAGAGAGAATAATTACCGCGCAAAAAGTTATAAAAGAAGACTCAAAGTGGTTTTTAATCAATGGTAAAATGTATATTACCGATAATGATGGTTTTTTGAAATTAGATGTTAATTTTTCAAAGATAAAGTTGAATTTAAAAGAAGATTTGGAAAGTCTTATGAGGTTTGGAAAGTCGCCTAGAGATATGACAGGTGAAGAATTAAAAAATAAAATAAGAACTTTTAAAAAGTTGGGTATTGATCCTGCTCCGTGGATTGTGGAATTACATAGTAGGTATGCAAATTCAATTGGCCCTTTTATAATAGCCATCCTTGGTGTTCCGTTGTCTTTATTGTTTGGATTAAAAAGTAAGTCTTGGAGTGTTATTTTTACCTTTTCTATTGTTGTGTTGTACCAAGGTTCTGGTGCTTGGATTTCTGCAATGGGGAAGGAAAATCTAATGGAGCCCGTTTTAGCAGCTTGGTTCCCGAATTTAATTTTTGCAACTGTTGGTGTATTTTTGTTTTTTTTGCTTGACACACCTTTTGCTTACAAAATTAGAGAATTATTCTCAAAGTTCTTGGTGTTGTTTTTCGTAGCATTTATTTCTGGAAATATGTTTTCAGAAACTGTGAATATGGAAGCTTCTAGTTTGATTTATAATGAAGGATCAGTTTATGCAATGGGTAATGTGCATATAAGTTGGGATGAGAATCTTTTAATATCTGATGAAGCAACTATTTTTGTGGAAAATTCAAAGGCAAAGGTAATAGAAGCATATGGAAATGTGCAATATGTTAAGGAAGGAAAAAAGTATAACGCACGGTATGTAAAGTATTTTTTTTCTGAAAAAAATTCCTATGCTTTAAAGGTAAGAGGAATAGAAAAGTATAAATCAAAAGAAAAGAAAATAGATTTATATTTTGGTGCGGAAAATTTTACGGATAATTCAAGTATGGTTTTGTTAAATGAAGCGTATGTAACAACTTGTGAGTTTAAAGAACCACATTACAAGGTGGAATCGTTGGACGTTTATATTTACGAGGGAAAATATTTAGTTGCGGAAAATTCTGTTTTGTTAATATTAAATTTTCCCATTTTCCCATATCCGATTTATTTTTGGAATTTGGATAAAAATTATAAATCACCTTTTTCTTTTTCCTTTTCTTTAGATAATGGTTTTAATTTATCTACTAAGCAAGAATATAATATGTATGTTGATAATTATCTTTTGAGTACAAAATTAGAGACGGGTGAAAGCTCAAATTTGATTTTCGAGATACAAGATGAGAAAAGAAGCATTTTATATGTGGACTATAAGAAACAATATCTGACTTTAAATTTTAGAAATTTTAATTATATTACCAGATGGGATGAAAAATATACTAACCTAAAGTTCCAGTTTTATCCGTTTTATTACAATGGACTTTTAAATTATAATACATGGAGTAAAAAGTTTGGTTTGAATTTTAAAGGAAAAAGTTTTTGGTATGATATAGGTTTAATCTTAAACAGTAATAGTATAGTACTTAATAATTTTTTTTCAGTCAAAAATATAGATGAAAAGTTATATTTTTTTAATTTTCATATCAATAATGTGAATTTTAATACGCAAATGAAAAAGGAAATTGCAAATTCGACTTTTACAATTTCAGAAACGGGAATTTTCAATTTTTATTTTAAAGATAAATTGTACACTACAAGGTTTAGTGGAAGTTTAAGAGACGATAATTATATAAGCAGGGTTAGTCATTCTTTTAAATTACCATTTGAGTACAAGAGTGAGTTTTTGGATTCAAAGTTTAAATATTCTTTTGAGTTAAATTACTATAATGCACTTACTGATAAATATTATTTAAATTTAGAATTAAGTGATATATATGAATTAAGTTCAAAGCTAAAATTAAAAGTTTTAGAGATCCAACCAAAATATTCGTACAAAAAAAGTTTCAGGTCAGAAAGAGAAGGGTACAACAAATTTAATTTGGATATATCTGTTAAGGGAAATTATATGACTTTTTCATTAATTCAAGGATATGATTTTTTAGAAAAAAGGAGTTTGAATGATAAAATTTCATTAAAGTATTTTTTAGGAAAGTATTTTTCTATGAGTTTTAGTTCCGAATACGACTTTGGGACACAAAAGTTTTTACCTACTACTGTGAAAGTTAATTACTTTAATTCTAAATTTTCATTAAAGTATAGCCTTATTTTTAAATATTATCACAATGATAACGTTCCAATTAAGGAAATAACACATTTTATCACTTTTCAAAAGTTAAAGGGTCGTTTATTACAATCTGTAGAAGAAAATTATATAAAAAATGCATATTTTAAGGGGAGTTTTAAATTAAATGATATGTTAAATATCTTGGAATTTAATTACGTAAAAAATGATATTACAAAACCTTCTGTTTATTCTATAAAGTATAATTTAAAAAAGGGAAATGATTCATTTGGAATAACCTACAAGTTGGATAATTTGTACTTAAATTTAGCTTTAAAATCTTTTGATCCAGGTTTGAAATTTGAGGTAAATTATGATTTTAACGAAGAAAGGGTTAAAGATTTAAAATTAACCTTTTTAAAAAAGTTACACCATTGGATGTTTGAATTTTCATCATGTTTTAATTTTAATAATGATGGGAACTTTGATTTTGAAGATGTAGAAAAGTTTTCTGTATTGTTTTATATCGTAGAATTTGATGAAAAATTCTTGGGATGGGATTTTAAAGAAAATGCCCCGAGTATTGGAATATTTTGATTTTGGAGGTTTTAATTATGGGAGAAATGGTATATATTGAAAAAATGGCATATGGTGGAAGTGGAATTGGAAAATTGCCAGGTGGGAAGGTTGTGTTTGTTGAAAATGCGTATCCGGGTGAACTTGTTGAGGTTAAGGTGTTAAAGGATAAAAATGACTATGCGATTGCCAGGGTATTAAATGTTTTAGAACGTGTTCCTGAAAGAAGAGCTGTAAAATGTCCATATTTTAAAAGATGTGGTGGTTGTAACTTTTTGGATTTAAGATATGAAAAACAAATAGAATTAAAAAAACAGGTTTTTCTTGAACAGCTTTTTAGAATTTCAAAAGTAGAGTTGGATGATATTGGTGTTGAACAAAGCAATCAGGAGTACGGATACAGATTAAAGATGGAGTTTTCTATTACAAAGGATAGAAAACTTGGTTTGAAAATGAAAAATTCGAATAGAATAATAGAGATAAAAAGTTGTTTAATTGCTCCAAAGCCAGTCAATGATTTGTTAAAGCTTATTCCTGAAGTTTTGGAAATGTTTAAGGTTGATGTATATGATGGCAAAAGAGGTACATTGAAAAATGTGGTTATAAGATATTCTCCTAATGGTGAATTGATGGTAATTTTCGTGACTAAAACGGAATTTTTTAAAGATGGTAAAAAAATTGCGGCGATTTTAGCTAAAAAAGTACCTTTGTTGAAGTCAGTGGTGCATGTGATGAACAGCAACGATAAAGTTGTGTTGAGAGGACCTTACCGTATTTTAAAAGGTGAGGGAGTAATTACATACGATTTTAGTTGGGAAAAATTTCAGATCCCACCTACCGCTTTTTTTCAAAATAATTACTATATAACGGAAAAAATGATGGAGTATTTAACAAAACAATTAGATTTAAAAGATAATGAGGTAGTTTTAGATCTCTTTAGTGGTCTTGGAACTTTTTCAATAAGGTTAGCTCTTTTATCAAAATTTGTAATTTCTGTAGAATCAAATCATGTTTCGGTGAAGGCAGGAAGGGCAAATGCTAATATAAATAATGTCAGAAATATAAGATTTGTTGAGTCAGACGCCTATGAATTTTTGAAGGAATATAACAGAAATTTTGATGTTTTGGTTTTAGATCCACCAAGGAGTGGGTTGGAAAAGGACTTGAGCTTGGAAATTTTAAAACGTAATCCTGAAAAAATTGCTTACATTTCTTGTAACCCCACTACCTTTTCAAGGGATTTAAGTATTTTATTAGAAAAGTACAAGTTGAAAACTATAAGGTTATTTGATATGTTTCCACAAACATATCATACAGAATTAGTTGCTATATTAGTTAGAAAGTAAAAATATGTTAAAATAAAAAGGGGGAGTGTGAAAAATGAATATTAAAAGGGCTTTAATTAGTGTTTCAGACAAGAGAGGGATTGTTGAATTTTCAAAAAAATTAAGGGAGTTTGGTGTTGAAATAATAAGTACTGGTGGAACTGCAAAGCTTTTGGAAGAAAATGGCATATCTGTTAAAAAAGTTTCTGAAATAACCGGTTTTCCAGAGATTTTGGGGGGGAGGGTAAAAACTCTTCATCCAAAAATTTTTGGTGCTATTTTGGCGAGGTTTGATAACAAAGAACATTTGAATGATTTGGCAAAGAATGATATTATGCCTATTGATATGGTAGTAGTGAACTTATATCCTTTTGAGGAAGTTGCAAAGAGAACTAGAAATGAAGAAAAGCTAATTGAAAATATAGATATAGGAGGAGTTGCATTATTAAGAGCAGCTGCGAAGAATTATAGAGATGTTGTTGTAATTTCTGATCCTGATGATTATAGGAAAGTTATAAAAAGTCTTGAAGAATGTGGGGATGTACCGCTTCAAAAGAGAAGGATATTTGCATTGAAAGCTTTTTATAGAACAATGAGGTATGATTCTGAAATTCACAGTGTGCTTTCTGAGCTCTTTGCTTCTGGGAATTTTTAAGGTGAAAAGTAATGTATGGAATAGTTTCAGATTCTTACAAAAATTTGGTAAAGTTAAAAACCAAAAAGGGCGAGTTAGTATTAAAATCAAATAAAAAGATTCCAAAAGGATTGAGAATTGAAGTAAAAAAAATAGGACAAGGGGATTATGAAGGAAAGATTTTATTAGGTCCTAAAAGTTGTTTACCACCTATAAAGTATATATTTTTAGCAAATAGAATCACAGATGATCCTAGATTTATCGAAAGACTTTCCGTTATATTTGAAGAATTGGAAAGAAGGATAAAAATTAATAGGAATTTTTTGGAGAGGTTTGAAAAGTATTTTAAAAGTAATATGAAGGATGAAGAAAATTTGGAATTTGAGGTGTATTTAAACGCACTGTCAGGAAGATATGGATTACGCTCTTTTGGCGATATTAAGGTATTTTTTGATAGGGTGTCTGAAAAATTTGAAATTTTTTACGAAAAAGAAGTGATAGTTGGATATGTAAATGGTGAGCAAATTTCTTTGAGTACATCTTCGGTGATAGAAAATGTAGAAGAATTAAAGAGTAGATTGAGTAAATATTTTAAGAATGTTTTTATTAAATTTGAAGGATTTAAAGGAGGAGTTTACGTTTAGGAAAAAGATTGTCGTTGCACTGAAGTATAATCCAGATACGGATTATATACCTTTTGTTATTGCAAAGGGAAAGGAAGAGATAGCACAAAGAATTATAGATATTGCAGAAAAAAGTGGAGTCGCTATTGTTAAATCTCCGAAGCTTGTTAGTGAATTGTATAAATTAGAAGTGTTACAGGAAATTCCAGAAAAATTGTATGTTGCAGTTGCGGAAATAATAGCTTTTATTGAAACTCAGAAAGGAAGCGATTGAAATGAGAAAGACTTTAATTTGTGTTTTTCTAGTATTTGGTTTAGTGATATTTTCAGAGTTTTCTATAAATTTTGGGATAATGTTTGGAAATTATGATGTTGAACCTTACACATTGATTTTAATTACCGAACCATTTTTAGATGTGTATATAGATGGTGACTATATTGGACAAACAGATATTTTTGGACAGTTGGAAATATCTTTTGGACGTGAAGGTTATCATTTTGTTGAAATTAAATCGGATAGTTATATGGTAATATCAAAAAATGTGTTTATTAGTGCAAATGGTGTAATTTTAAAAATTCGTCCCCAAAAAGCGGGAAGTATTGTGATTTTTTCAAATGTTTATCCGGTAAATGTTTATATTGATAATGCTTTTTATGGAGTAGTTAAAGACAAGAAAGATGAGCTTAAAATTCCAATTGGTGCACATAAATTAAAGTTTTTATCACCAGGATACAAGGTTATTGAAAAGGATATTTTGATTAGTTTTAAAGAAAAAGTGCCCGTTGAATTAAATTTTCACAAGAAAAATTTAGATTTGTATCTGAGAAATAGTTATGATGAATTTTCACCTAATGGTGATTGGTACAGAGATAAATGGGATTTGGAGATCTTTTTAACAACATTTGCAACTATTACCATTGATATTTTCAGCGAAAATGAAAAGGTGGAGAGTTATAGGTTTTCTGGAGTACCTGGTGAGAATATTTTCAAATGGAACGGAATTAAGAAGACAGGTGAATATTTGGTTGTGGTAACTGCATATAATGAAAGTGAAAAAGTAATGAAGGATACTAATGTAAAAATAAATATGGAAAAATACACTTATCTAAAAGAAATTACTATTTTAAGTCTTTTTGTGATATTTTCCGGAATAGTTTATGTGATTTTAAAATAGAGGAGGGTTTATATGATCGATTATGAATTAAAACAAAGAATAGATGAAGTTAAGAAAAAATACGAAGATATTGTAAAGGTATTTCACCCACAAGATAAATTGGAAGAACTTAAAGAATTGGAAAGTTTAATGGGAGCTTCGGATTTTTGGAGTGATCAAAAAAAAGCAAAGGAAATTTCTCAAAAAGCGCAAAGAATAAGAAAGATAATAGAAGATATGAAAGATATAGAAAATAAAATGGAAGATTTAGAAGCTGGATTGGAACTTGTAGAAGAAGATGTAACTTTTTGGGAGACTGTAAAACAATTGATTGAGGAAATAGAAAAGAAGGTTAAAATTTTTGAACTTGAGTTGATATTAAACGAAAAATTTGATGCAAGCAATGCGTATTTGACAATTCATCCTGGTGCGGGTGGAACGGAGTCTCAAGACTGGGCATCTATGTTGCTTAGAATGTATATGAGGTGGGCAGAAAGAAGAGGATTTAATGTGCAGGTTGTTGATTATCAACCAGGTGAAGAGGCGGGGATAAAAAGTGCAACACTTTACATAAAGGGTGAGTATGCTTATGGTTATTTAAAGTATGAAAGAGGTGTTCATAGATTGGTGAGAATTTCACCCTTTGATGCAAACAAAAGACGTCATACGTCTTTTGCATCTGTGAATGTAATGCCGGAGATAGAAGATGATATTGACATCGATATTAATCCAGAAGATTTGAGAATAGATACGTATAGGGCATCAGGTGCAGGTGGACAATATGTAAATAAGACGGAATCTGCTGTGAGAATTACCCATATACCAACGGGAATTGTCGTGACTTGTCAGACAGAGAGATCTCAATTGCAGAATAAAGAAACGGCAATGAAAGTGTTAAAAGCTAGACTATATCAATTAGAACTTGAAAAAAGGCAAAAACAACTTGAGGAAATACAAGGTGAGTTAAAAGATATTTCATGGGGAAATCAGATTAGATCATATGTCTTTCAACCTTATACTATGGTAAAAGATCACAGGACAAATATTGAAACTGGAAATATAGATGCTGTTATGGATGGAGATATCGATTTATTCATTGAAAGTGAGTTAATTTATTTTGCAAAAAACCGGAATAAGAAGTAGAGGTGGTTTTATGGCAAAAGTTTATGTGTTAACTTCGGGAAAGGGTGGGGTTGGAAAAACAACGGTAACGGCAAATTTAGGATGTGCATTGGCAAAAGATGGAAATAGAGTATGTCTTATAGATGCAGATGTAGGTTTAAAAAATTTAGATGTCGTGTTAGGACTTGAAAATAGGATAATATATACCATTTTAGATGTGGTAAATGGTAATGTTTCACCTAAGGATGCTTTAGTAAGACACAAAAATTTGAAAAATCTTTTTTTACTTCCAGCTTCACAAATCGCAACAAAAGAGATGATTACACCCGAGGATATGATAAAAATAGTTGAAGAATTAAATGGAGATTTTGATTACATATTAATTGATTCGCCTGCTGGAATTGAAAGAGGATTTAGAAATGCAATTGCCCCGGCAAATTTTGCGATAATTGTTACAACACCAGAATTGCCTGCTATTTCAGATGCCGATAGGGTGATAGGGTTATTGGAAAACAACGGTTTTGATGACAAGAATATAATACTAATATTAAATAAGTTTAAAGTTAATATGGCTCGTAAAGGAGAAATGTTGTCTGAAATGGATGTCCAAAAAGCACTTGCAATTGAGTTAATTGGTGTTATCCCTGAATCTGATGATGTTATTATTTCAACAAATAGGGGAATGCCGGTTGTATTGGAAAGTGAATATGGTATTTCTAAGAATTTTGTAAACATAGTAAGACGTTTAAAGGGAGAGGAAATTCCATTGGAAAGTGATATTCCTTCTGCAATTAATTTTTTAGCAAAGTTTTTTTCTTTCTTTAAAAAGAGGTGAAGTCTATGTGGATACTGGATATTTTTAAAAAACATGAAAAGAAGAATTCAAGAGAAGAGGCATTAAAAAGATTGGATAATATGATGAGTAGGAGAAGGGATATTATTCAAAAAATTCCACAAGATGTTTTTGAAAAAAACTCTGAGGAAATAAAAAGAGAGGTTATTAGAGTTATTTCGGCTAAATTTAACGTACCTGTTGAAAGGGTGAAGGTAGATTGTCAAGAAGAAGATGGATACGTGGTAATAGTTACAAACATAAATTTCAAATAATTTTAGTAATTATGTTTTTTCTTTTATCAAGTTGTGCGTTGACGTTGGATAAAATATTGCCTGATACCACAGATGAGCAAATTATTAATTTAAATGCTTATTTTCAGGCATTTTATTCAGATAATTTAAGACGTATTTTTTTAGAAAAACTTGGTATTTCCGAAGATGATTTTGTGTTGGATAATATAAAGAGTGTTAATGTAAAAATGACATTAAATGGCGAAGAGATGGAAAAAAATGTGATTTCTTCAGGAATTTTAATAAAACCAATGGTTACCGTTGAAAAGAACATTTCAAGTATTAATATGGATGTTGAAGTTATTTATACTTTAACCAATGGAATCTATGAAAAAACTTACACTTTAACTGCACAATTTAACGAGAATTTGGATTTATCAAAAACGAACAATTTGTATTTTATAATTTATTTAGAAGACGAAGGTACTGGTGTAAAATTAAATATAGATCCTACGTTTGAAATTAAATTTATTGGTACAGATGAAAAAGAAAAAATTTATTATGTAACACCTGATAGTAAGAAGTATTATTCTATATTGAAAAATGAAAATATTGAAAATAAAATTATATTAAAAGACGCTTACGATGAGGTTCAAGTTTTTTCTTTTCCATAAGGGGTGGTTTTAGTGAAAAAAAATAGAAAAAAAGATTTTTTTAAATATTTTTACATAAGCTTTGTGGGATTTTTATTGCTTTTTTTAATTGTGAATGTTGTTACTTCTATAATAAGGTATAATGTTAATTTCGAAGAGTATAAGAAGGTAAAATCTGAGTATGAAGAAACAAAGAAAAAATACGAAAAGATGTTGAATTTGTACGATAATCTGAAAAATTTAAAAGAGGGCAGGGAAAAGGAATGAATTTTGTGGTGACAACGTCGTATAATCCAAGTAAGGAGCTTATAGAAATTGCAAAAAAACTTGCCATAGAATACGATGTAAGGTATTTAAATAGAAATCATTTGCCAAAATATTTAAAAAAAGGTTTGATTGATTTTTATTATGTTATAGATAAAAAAAAGATGTTGAGTATAAAATGGAGGGATGGGGAGTTTTTTTTTCATCAAGGAATTGCAAAAATTAGAATGGAAAATATAAGGCATGGTGAAAGAGATTACTTAATAGAATCTATCAACCCCAGCGAAAATGATGTAGTATATGATGCAACTTGTGGTTTGGGATCAGATGCGCTTCTAATTGCAAATTATGCAAAAAAAGTAATTGCAACGGAAGGATCAGTGCATATATATAGAGTAGTAAAGTGGGGACTTTCAAATTATGTTTCTGAGGAAGAATGGATAAATAAGTCAAAAGAAAAAATAGAATTATTAAACGAAAATTATAAAGATTTTATTCGAAAAGTAGAAGAGCGAGCGTTTGATGTGGTATACTGTGATCCTATGTTTGAAAATCCAATATATGAGAGTAATTCGTTAAATCCTTTGCGCTCCTTTGCTTTGTATGAGCCTCTGACAAAGGATGATTTAGAAGAAATGTTGAGGATTTCAAAGAAAAAAGTGGTAATTAAGACTCTAAAAAAAGATAATTTGTACAAGGAAATAAGGAAATATTTTGATGAAGAGTATGTTTCTAGAAAAAGTGGAGTAGTATATGGAGTAATAAATAAGACGGAGGTGTAGTATGGGATTTTTTGAAAAGTTCAAAAAAGGTCTTCAAAAAACAAGAGAAACTTTTTTCGGAAAGATAAAAAGTATTTTAAAAGGTAAAAAGTTGGATGAGGAAACAAAAGAGGAAATAGAAGAACTTTTAATCTTGTCAGATGTTGGATACGAGGCGACTGAATATATTTTAGAAAGGATAGAAAAAGCCGATGGAGATGATGCATATGAGGCATTGAAAAAAGTATTAATTGATATTTTGAGAGGAAATAATGATCTTATAATAAGCGATTTGCCATTTGTTATAAGCATGGTTGGGGTTAATGGTTCTGGAAAAACAACAACTGCTGGGAAGCTAGCTTCATACTTTTCAAAAAATGGCAAGTCTGTTGTTTTGGCTGCTTGTGATACTTTTAGGGCTGCAGCAATTGATCAATTAAAGGTGTGGGGAGATAAGACAAATGCAACAATTATTGCACATCAAGAAGGTGCAGATTCTGCCGCAATAGCTTTTGATGCAGTAAATCATGCAATTTCCAAGAAAAAAGATGTTGTAATACTGGACACTGCGGGAAGGTTGCACACAAAGAAGAATTTGATGGAAGAGTTGAGAAAGATTAACAGGGTTATTAAGAAAAAGATTGAAAATGCGCCACATGAAGTTTTATTGGTAATTGATGCGGTTACAGGTCAAAATGGATTGCAACAGGCAAAGGTCTTTAAAGAATTTGTGGATATTACTGGAATAGTTTTGACCAAATTGGATGGTACAGCAAAAGGTGGAATCGCAATTGCTATTGCAAAGGAACTTGGTATTCCAATAAAGTTTGTAGGTTTAGGGGAAGGAATTGATGATTTAAAACCGTTTGATGCAGAAGATTTTGTTAATGCACTTTTGGAAGGTGAATAATATGAATAGTTTATGGGATAAGGATTATAAGTGCCCTGTATGTGGTAAAGAATTTAAAAGTAAAAAGGTAAGGATAGATTCAGTGAAAATCTCAAGTTATGACGAAGACTTGAAACCTAACTTTTTGGAAGTTAATCCCTTTTTGTATGAAGTTGTTGTATGTCCGTATTGTCTTTACGCAGAATATGAACCAAAATTTGAAAATACTGTAACTGTTGTTGAAAAAGATAAGATAATTGAAGCATTGGATAGATTAAAAGAGAAACTTTCAGAAATGAAAAGTAAGTTTGTGGAGAAGAGAAATATAGATATTGCCTTAAAGGCATATGGGATAGTTATAATTTTATCAACTGTTACTAAAAAATATTGTAAATTAGCAGACGCATATTTAAAGGTTGCGTGGTTACTTAGAGAAAAAGGTGATAAAAATCAAGAAGATATAGCGCTTGCGCATGCGCTAAAAAATTTTGAAGATTGTTATATGAAATCTGATATTCCAGAAGGAAAACCCGAAGAGAAAGTTTTATTTTATCTTGGAGAGTTAAATAGGTATTTTAACAAAAAAGATGAATCTATAAAGTGGTTTTCTGTACTTATTAAAAAGTATGGAAGAAGCTCTTCGTATTATGCAAAGGTGGGAAGAGATAGATGGCAAAGTATGCGGCAATAGTAGTTCTTTTATTATTCTTGTTTTCTTGTAATTATGTAACATATGAACAGTTTAATCAATTGGAAAATAGAGTATTTACTATGGAAAATGTTGTGGAAAAACATGAAAAACAGATAGAAGAGCTTGAAAAAAATTATATTAGTCTTTCAAAGAGTTTGAAAAGGGATATTGAAAGATTAGATAAAGAATTAAAAAACATTAATTTAAAAAACAAAGTAGATTATCTTGAGGATTTTACCCATAAATTAGCGTTTCAAATTTCTAGTATGGAAAATCAATTGAATAAAGTAACTGCTGATTTAACATCGTATAATATTCGTGGAATTATTTACAGGATAAACGAGGTAGAAGGCTTGGTTCAAAAGTTAGATTTGAATTCTGTAAATGCGCTTTTAAATGATGCCATTGAAAAATATAACAATGGATATGCAGAAATTTATAATTTAGCAGATAAGGTAAGGAAGTTAGAATTGGAAATTCAGGCTCTAAGTGAAACATTGTCGGAGATAGATAATGTAAAAAGCAAAAATGACGAGAAGAGTATACCCGCAATTCAAATAATAAATCAGGTTGAAAAGATAAACAAATTGGAAAGTGTGGTTAATGATTTGATACTAAAAGTTGATAAGATTTCATCTAAGGAAGGATTGGAAAAGGAATTGGCATTGGTGAAACAGATTAGTTCTGAAATTAGTTTTTTAAGGAAAAATTTTAGTCGAGAAGATATTATTGATATATTGAAGTTGAGGCAGGGGTATATTTCTTATATTGTAAGAAGTGGAGATTCATTGTATAGTATAAGTAAAAGATTTAATCTGGGAAATAGGGGAGTTGAAAAGCTAATATCATTTAATGCAATAGTGAATCCGAGGAAGATTATTCCAGGTCAAGTCATAAAAATTCCGGTGGATGATTTTAAGAAATTTTTGAGAATTCCGATAGATGTGGATCCTGGGAATATTTTAAGTTATTTTGGGGAATCAAGAGATGGAATTACCAATTTGGGAATAGACATTGATGCCGCAGGTAGTGAAGTTTATCCAATTTTAGTTGGAAGAGTTACAATCAAGGGTGAAGATGTTTTGTATATAGATCATGGAAATGGTATTTTAGGAATTTACAAGGGAATAGAAACTAATTTAGAGGAAAATGACTGGGTGGATATTAACAAACCGCTGGGAAAGGTTAAAAAAATCTTTCATTTTGAATTGTGGGTTGATGGTGAACCTAAGGATCCTTTGAAATTATTATTTGAGTACAAAGGAAGATTTATGGTAACGTTTTATACCCCGTGGGATGATGGAAAAATACCTTTACATCCTACTTTTAGATTAACAAGATCTGGTAAAGTGGCAAGAGAGTGGATTACAGCTGCAATTGATCCCACATTGATCCCTTTGGGTAGTTATATATATATTCCGCAGTTGAAAAAACTACTAGTCGCGGAAGATACTGGGAGTTTGATACAAGGAAAGAGGATAGATATATATATTGAAGATGTAAATATTGCAAGAAAAAATAGTGTTAAAGATTTTGATGTGTTTATACTAAAAAATGGAGGTATTTAAATATGGCAGTTACGATGAAAAGTGAATATGCGTTGAGGTTATTGCTTCTTTTGTCTGTTGAGAATAAGCAACTTAGTACAAAAGGATTGATTGAAAGGTGTAAAAATAAAATACCATATGAATTTGCACAAAAAATTTTGTCCAAATTGGTATCAGCCGGGATTTTATCATCATCTAGGGGAAAGTTTGGAGGTTACAAGCTTATTAAAAATCCCGATGAAATAACCATTTACGATATTGTGACAGCTGTGGATGATATAACTTCTGTGATTACGTGTTTTGTAGAACCGGGGAAAATTAAGACTTCACCTGAAATTTGCACTGTAAATGAAGTATGGCAAATAGTTATGGATAGGTTTTCACAGTCATTGAGATCTGTAACTTTGGAAGATTTACGAAAGTCTTATACAAAAAAGTGTGAGAAGTATGAAAGGAGGAGCAAATTATAAAGGTAGGTGTTGCATTAAGTGGAGGAGTTGATAGTGCAGTTGCTTTATACCTTTTAAAACAAAAAGGGTATGATGTTACTGCTTATCATATTAAAACAATTCCAGATTCGGTTTACTTGACAAAAGAAATAAAACATAAAGTTTGTTGTAGTCCATCAGATACTTTTGATGCAATGAAAGTAGCAAAAAAATTCGATGTAGAAATGAAAATAGTACATGTTGAAGAGGTATTTAAGGAAACGATAGTTAAATATTTTTTAGATGAATATAGAAAGGGAAGAACTCCCAACCCTTGTTTTTTTTGTAATGATTGGATTAAGTTTGGGTTTTTACTTGATGAAATCTTAGAAGATGGTAATGACTATGTTGCTTCAGGTCATTATGCAATTGTAAAAAACGGTAGGTTGTACAAGGCAAAGAGTAAAGAGAAGGATCAGTCCTATTTTTTAGCTTCTATAAAACGTGGAAAATTGGGACATTTGTTATTTCCAAATGGTGAATATGAAAAAGAAGAAATTAGAGAAATTGCGAAAAAATTGGATATTCATGTGCATTCAAAGGAAGACTCTCAAGATTTGTGTTTTATACCTGATAACGATATTTATAACTTTTTAAGTGAGAATGGTGTGAATTTTAATCCAGGATTGATAATAGATACTAAAGGAAATATTTTGGGGACTCATAAAGGATTACCAAATTACACAATTGGACAACGGAAAATAGGAATTGCAACTGGGAAAAGATTGTATGTGTTAAAAAAAGATTTTGAAAATAATTTGTTGATTGTAGGCGAAAAGGATGAAGTGTTTAACAAAAAGTTTACCGTTTCGAAATTAAATTTTTTACAAGATGTATCTAACTCTCTACTAGGATATGTTAAAGTTAGAAAAAAGTTCAAAGAAGTTAAATGTAAGGCATATTTTTTAGATGGAAGATTGTTTGTGGAGACTGAAGAACCGGTATTTGCTATTACTCCTGGCCAAATAGCGGTAATTTATGACGATGATGGAGCAGTAGTGGTATCAGGAATTATTGAAGAGGAGGGATGGAATGGATTTAAAGGTTTTGATTGATCAAGAAAAATTGAAAAATCGTATTAAAGAATTGGGAGCTGAAATTACGAATTATTATAAAGAAAAAACGGACACAATTCATGCTGTTTGTGTTCTGAAAGGTGCTATACACTTTTTTACGGATTTGGTTGAGAATATTGATTTAAATGTTGAATATTCTTTTATTCATGTTTCAAGTTATAGTGGGATGGAATCTACTGGAAGAATTAGGGTAAAAAGTTGGATAGATGAACCTATTGAAAGTAAATATGTCTTAGTGGTTGAAGATATTTTGGATACTGGGCAAACGTTATCGTATATTTTAGGATACTTGAATAGATATAATCCTAAAGATTTGAAGGTAGCTACTTTGCTTAAAAAACCTTCAAAGAAGCCAATTGTTAGTGCAGATTTTATTGGTTTTGATATTGAAGATAAGTTTGTAGTTGGATATGGTTTGGATTTTGATGAAAAATATAGAAATATTCCTTATATAGGTTATATGGAATGAGAAAAAGTTTATTAATTACAGTTGGGATTATTATTACATTGTTTTCATTAGGAATAGTTTTAATTCCTTGGTTTAGGATAATATTATATGTGATATATTCTCCTCTTAAAGAGGAAACGAATTTTTTGGTGTTAGGTTTAGATAAAGATATTCAAGGTACTAGAAGAACAGATGTAATAATGTTTTTAAGTGTAAATGCTAAGACAAAAAATATAAAAATTTCCAGTATTCCAAGAGATCTAATAATAGATGGAAAAAAAATAAACTCGTATTATCAAAGAAATGGTTTAGATGCTTTGATAAAATTGGTAGAAGGATTTTTGAATAAGAAAATAGATAGATATGCAATAGTTGATTATGATGTAATAAAGATCATTGGTGATGAAATAGGTCCAGTTGAGGTTTATATAGATCAACCTATGAAATATACTGATTATTCTCAAAATTTGATAATTAATTTTGAACCAGGATTACACAATTTATATGGTGAAGAGCTCCTTGCTTTTATGAGATTTAGAAAGGATTTTAGAGGTGATCTTGGAAGAATAGAAAGACAAAAATATATTATTGAACAGCTTTTAAAAACAGCACTTAAAAAAGATATCTTTACTTTATCTAAAACGTTTAAAAAGGTTTTTGATATGATAGAGACAAATGTTAAAACTTCAGAACTTGTTTATTTAGCAGTAAATTTTAGAAATGGGTTTAATCTGAAAAATATATCTTTTCCCGTAAAGTATGATGTGGATGGAAATATCTATCCAGGTGATTTGAAAAATTATAGAGAAGCTTTTAATGGAGAAAAAAAAGAGGAGAATAGTTTCAATTTTTATATATTGAACAATACGAAAACTCAAACAAGAACATATAACGTGAATTTATATTATATGTGGAAGGCGGCAGGTTTCATTCCAGAAAAAATATATAACTTGCCCAAATTATCTTTAAAAGAAGATACGGTGTATGTTTTAGATGAAAGTGTAAATATTCAAACTGTCAGTAACATAGTAAAAGTAGTACATCCAAAAAGAAGGTTTGCTATAAAATATGCAAAAGATCACTTAGAGGAATATTATTTGATAATTGAAACGTTATCTTCTGAAAGAAGCTATATAAACTTTCCAATTGATTTTATAGTTATTCTAACAGGATAGAAATTTTTTCTTTATTTTTTGTGTGTAAATGTGAGCTAGTCTTGTTGGTTCTGGAAGTTTGTATTTTCCGATAAATAATTTTGTTATTTTGAGACTAGATCCTATATCTATTAAATATCCAGGTGATATAAAAATGGGCTTGACATTATCTTTGCTTCTGTATACTATACCTAGTCTTTCGCCGCTGTATTCCAGATATGAAAAACTCCCATGTTTTTTTTCGGGTTCTTTGTAATTTCCTACCAATTTACTTTTTGCGATTCCAATTGTTGGTTTTTCAATCCAAAGCCCCATATGACTAGCTATTCCTAGTTTTCTTGGGTGTGCAATACCATGTCCATCAAAAAAAACAATATCTACATTTGTTTTTAATTTTTCCCAAGCTTTTAAAAATATAGGGCCTTCTCTAAAAGCGAGTAATCCAGGGATGTAAGGAAATTTTACTTTTTCAATGTGATGTACAATTTCTTTGATGTTAAATTTTTGATCTAGAACTACAATTACTGCCAATCCGTATTTATTTGGAAATGAAAGATCAACCCCCGCAACTAGAAAGGTTTCTTTTTCAAACTTTTTAAATTTTAATAATTTTTTCAATTCATTTTGAATGTTTATAGCTTCTTTTGGAGTTATGTTCCAATTGTGTAATTTTTTGTATATCATAATTTCACCCTTTTGAGTTTTGTATGCTAATTTTCTTTTTGTCTTCTTGTTTGAGTTTGATAATTCTATCGTACATATATTCGAAAAATTTAATATTTATTTTTCTTATAACTTCATTTGGTATTTTTTCAATTGTATCTTTTAAAATTTCAGTTAACATTATTACACCTTTGGGTAAATAAGATGGGCCTAAAAAATCCATCGCCTTGTGTAATTTTTTATACAAGTTTTTGTCTAAATTTTTGTATAACCTTTTAAATCCTAGTTTTGAATTGTTTCTATCGTAAATATATCTTAAAATTACAGCTAAATCTCCACATAAATGACTTCCAAGTCTTGAAGCCCATATTAAATCATTTCTTTTGTAAGCTGATACAAATTCTAACATAGTAAAGGAAAAAGAATTGAAATATCTTATAAAATCTTCCTCAGTTATAGAAAGTTTTTCTGCTTTATAATTATTTAAAAGACCTTCAGGATCGTGGATTATTTTTATTTGGTCAGTTTTTGGTGAATTACTAACAGTGACAGTATAAAAATCAAAATGTAGCCCGTTGTCAAAAACAGCAACAATTTGAGGTCCAACAAAATTTACTTCGGACCAGTAAAGTAATGGCCTGTATTGTTTCAGATAATGTAAACGCCTATTTAAAAATTCTTCTAATTTGTCGTTTTTCACAAGACAGTAAAAATCAACATCTGAATAAATATCCATTTCACCACGTGCAACTGAACCTTTAACAAATATTGCACGTACAGCCGGATCCTTTTTAACTAATCTAGAAATTGTGTTGATTGCATTTAATTGTTTCATTTTTCAACACCCCATAATATTTTAATGAATTTAATGAAATCTAAATATTTTTTTATTAAGATTTTTAGTTATTTTTAATTTTTGTATTTGTTATTTGTTCAATATTTGTTTTAAATAATAAATTGGAAATACTTATCATTAGCTAAGTACTTATAACAAAAGAATACATTGTTAAAAAAATATTATTGATCTATTCTCTTATTATAAGTAGTATGAAAAAAACAAACATAAACTTATCAAAAAATTTCACAACAATATTCTACCACAACATTATCAAAAATTTATCTTCAAAAGTATAACTAAAAATACATAGATGTTTTAATTTTTTCCTTAGCAGTTTTAAAAGAACTATTTGTTCTTTCATTTAAAGAGACATTAGAAATTGGAACACTTTACTTTAAGAAAGTAGCTTAGAGAATTCATTCACAAAGTGTTATTTTGAATGTTTCTGGATGAGATGTATGTGTGTAAGATAAGTAAAAAATCATGTAAGGCGCAAAGTAATTCTGAAAAAAAGGATTATTTGGTAATATAAAAACAAAATTTGGTGAATATGTATATTCATACAGAGAAGATTTGGCAGGAATATTAGCTTTATTAAAGTTCATATTCTACAACTTATATGTAACAATTTTTTTGTTTATTGCTAGAAGAGGTATTTTGTGCTTTTTAATTTATTTATTGTTTATTTTTTAAACAGCCTCATTTTTCTCGTAGTATTATAATTTTATAGTTAAATACTTAAAATAAAAATCCCACAAGATTTGGACTTACCCCCGAAAGTGGGACAAATAAAAAAATCA